>DATMZQ010000450.1:0-5852 GCA_035573615.1 Burkholderiales bacterium
CAAGGTCAGGTTGTGCAATGTCCACGGCGCTCTCCCCGAACAATTCACGGAAGCCGTACAAGGTATGTTCGTTTTCCCCACCGGCGATGGGCATCGATAGCTTCGAGCGCATTTCGACGTAACCTGGCACATCTTCAGGAACAACCGGCTCTTCGTACCAGCGCAGGTCGTATTCCTCCAGCGCGCGCCCCAGCTTCAGTGCCTCTGCGCGCCCGTAGGCGTGATTGGTATCGACCATCAGCGTGATCCCTTTGCCCTGGATAGCGCGGCCTATTTCTTTCATGCACGCCACGTCATCTTCTACACCGTACCCGAGCTTTATTTTCATTAGCGAGAAACCCGCTTCGAAGTGCCGGAGCGCTTCTTCGCCCAGTCGGCGTGCCTCGCCCTGCCCTTTGATGCGATAAAAACCGGTCGCGTAGGGTTGTACGCGCGTACGAAACGCGCCACCGAACAGCTTGTATACCGGTAACCCATGGAATTTTCCCGCGATGTCCCACAACGCAATATCGATGGCGCTGATGCCGGCTATTACTGAACCCTTGCGCCCGTAATCGCGGGTGATGTGGTACATGCGGTGCCAAAGCACTTCCATATCCAGCGGATCGGCGCCGATGACCAAAGGCTTCAATGCATTCTCGATAACAGCAGCAGCAATTTCTGGTGGCTCCAGTCCCTGCGCGAAGGCTTCGCCCCAGCCGGTGATGCCGCCATCCGTGAACACCTCGACGAGAGTGGCCGAACGCTGCTTCACCCAGCCTTGCGAAAACGCGAACGGTTCGGTCAGCTGGCTTTTTAGGACGTGGATCTTCAGATCGGTTATTTTCACTGACGGTGTCCCCAGATTATGTGCAGCGATTCCCATTGATTTGGCGGGCGCGATAATTAACCATAACGTCCCGGAACGGTCTATAACTGTAAGGCTTGTCCTGCCAAACGGAGGGTCGAAATGTATCGGAAAATCCTGCTACCGACAGACGGCTCGGCATTATGTGATTCCGCCGCGCAAAAAGGCATCGATTTTGCGAAGTTCGCCGGCGCTAGCGTGGTGGCCTTTCATGCCATCCCCGCCACGTCTTACCTGATCTATACGGAAGCCGGGCCGAGCGACGTCCTTGCGGAGCAATTCGAGCGCGAAGCCAAAATGCGCGGCCAGCAACTGGTCGACAGCCTTGAACATTGTGCGCGCCAGGCGGGAGTGCCCTGCGAAACGTTACTCGCAACTAATGATCACCCTTGGGAAGGCATCATCGCGGCCGCCAACGAAAAGGGTTGCGATCTTATTTTCATGGCGTCTCACGGGCGCCGCGGCTTCACCGCGATGCTGCTGGGCAGCGAAACGGCGCGGGTGCTGACCCACACCAAAATCCCCGTGATGGTGTATCGCTAAGGTCGCTTGCAGACCGGCATTCGATTCGCGCTCTTGGGGATTACGGAGAAGTTATTGTTGACACGGGTACGCGGCACGTAGCCCCTGGATAATCAGGTAACGGCGCGGGCGATAGCGTTCCGCGGGATAGGCCTCCAGGTAGGTTTTCACGGCGGTGAACGCCGCGCGCTGCGGATCGGGCGGCGCACTGGAATTGCGTTTGGCGATGCAGAACACACTGCCGTCCCAGCGCATCCTGACATCGTCGATGTGCTCAAGCGCAATTGGTGCTGTCGCAGGCTTCTCCATCAATACCAGCAGATCGTCGCCATCGTCTTCGGCGAGCACGAGCCCGGACCACAGCAGCGCAAGCAGTAAAATACTTTTTTTCATGCAGGACTGCGCTTGCTAATGCGGGATGTGACGTGTTGATGGTGCCGCTGGCCGGAGTCGAACTGGCGACCTTCGCATTACGAATGCGCTGCTCTACCAACTGAGCTACAGCGGCGTGGGCGCGCATTATACGGCTGCGCCGACCCTGCGGGCAAACGCGATCCGCTGCTTAGCGATTCTTGAAAACGGGCTTGCGCTTTTCTATGAAAGCGGCCATTCCTTCCTTCTGGTCCTCGATCGCAAAGGCCGAATGAAACAGGCGTCGCTCGAAGCGCACGCCTTCGGCGAGTGTGGTTTCGTACGCGCGGTTGACCGATTCTTTGGCCATCATCACAACCGGCAGCGACAATTCGCAAATTTTGTTCGCCGCCTTCAATACCTCATCCATCAGTTGTGCGAGCGGCACGACCCGGCTGACAAGGCCTACCCGCTCGGCTTCCGCCGCATCCATGAGTCGCGCCTGCCCAAGCAGCACCATTTCCATGGCTTTTGATTTTCCGACGAACCGCGGCAGCCGCTGGGTGCCACCCGCGCCGGGAATAATCCCGAGGTTGATTTCGGGCTGGCCGAATTTGGCATTGTCCGCCGCAATAATAAAATCGCACATCATGGCCAACTCGCATCCTCCGCCGAGCGCATACCCGGCGACGGCAGCGATCACCGGCTTGCGGCAGTGAGTGACGCGCTCCCACTGGGCCGAAATGAAATCTTCCTTGTACACGTCCATATAGCTTTTCTGCTTCATCGCTTTGATATCCGCACCGGCCGCAAACGCCTTCTCGTTGCCGGTCAAGACCATGCAGCCGATGTTCTCGTCTGCTTCGAATGTATCCAGCGCTGCAGCAATCTCATGCATGAGTTCCGGAGAAAGGGCGTTCAGCGCCTTGGGCCGGTTCAGCGTCACCAATCCGACTTTGCCACGGGTTTCGACGATGATATTTTCATACGACATGACTGGTCCTTGTTGGTGAGTTTTATAATTCCGCCCACGCACCGCACCCGCGGACGAAAACGAGAAAGGGAAAAGCAGTGAAATTCGATGCCATTTTATTGGATATCGCCGAGGGAATCGCTACGATCACATTGAACCGGCCGGATAAGCTAAACGCTTTCACGAGTGAAATGCATGCGGATCTCAAGCAGGCCATGCAAATTATCCGGGATGATCCCAGCGTGCGCGTGCTAATGCTGACCGGTGCTGGTCGCGGATTTTGCGCGGGACAGGACCTTTCCGAGCGCACGATGAGCAAAGAACAAACAGGCGACGTTGGCAATTCGCTGGAAAAAAATTACAACCCATTGCTGAAGCAACTGCGCGCTCTGCCCTATCCGGTGGTCTGCGCCGTCAACGGTGTAGCGGCAGGCGCTGGCTGTAACCTTGCATTGGCTTGCGACATCGTCATCGCTGCCAGATCGGCAAGCTTCATTCAAGCATTCAGCCGGATCGGACTGATACCAGATGCCGGCGGCACTTATACATTGCCGCGCCTGGTGGGCACAGCGCGCGCGATGGCAGCTGCCATGCTTGCAGAGAAAATAGATGCGGAACGGGCGATGCAATGGGGAATGATCTGGAACTGCGTGGACGATGCACAACTGATGAGTGAAGCAAAAGCCCTGGCGCGGCAACTCGCCGGGCAAGCGACCAGGGCGCTGGGACTGACCAAGCGCGCGATCTACCAATCCGCCAATCATTCGTTCGAGCAGCAGTTGGATCTCGAACGTGATTTGCAGCGAGAAGCCGCGAAAAGCGAAGATTTTCGTGAGGGCGTAACTGCGTTCAAGGAAAAACGAGCGGCCAGATTCACCGGCCGTTGACTATTGCGCTTAATCGGTGGGCCGAACCCGGATGATGATATCCATGCCCTCGGTCACCATGCCGGCCGGCAGAGAAGGCAAACCCGTAATTCGGATGTCCGTCGCATCGATGTCGGTGAGCTGACCTGACTGCACGTCATACATATGATAGTGCGCAGCGGTATTGGGATCGTAAAATACTTTGTTGGGATCGACGATCACTTCGCGGATGAGCTTCTTTTCGAGGAATAGATTAAGCGTGTTGTAGACCGTGGCTTTCGATGTCTCGGACTGGCGCTCGTTAACGATAGCCATGATCTGATCGGCCGAAAGATGCTCGCAGCGCGAAAACAACGCATAGGCGATTTCAATGCGCTGGTGCGTCGGGTTGATTCCGTGTCCGCGCAACTTTTCCGCCAGATTATCCCGGGTGTACTGACCTGGTTGCATGGCGAAATTATAGGATAGGCCTTCGGCCACTGTCTAACCCGTGTTCGCAGCGTCAGTGCGTTTTAGGTTGATCAGTTAATTGCGGCGTTGAGGCAGACGGAACGTCAATGCCTGACAAGGCCTTCGAATCGAATCCAACCATGGCGAAAACCAGCGTCTTGACCGCCTGGCCGTCGAGCTTGCCCGGAATAAAGGAAGACTCTCGCATTTCCTGAGCAATATCTTGGCGGAATTCACCGAACACCTCGCTGGAGTCGACCGCAGCCGTTTCCAGCACCTTCCCGTTTTCGTCCACCAGCAACATGACGAGGACCCAGCCAGACAAGCTTTGCTCCTTTGCGGGCTGCGGATACTCCGGAATTTGCATGCGGATTGTTTGAGGTTGTTCGGTGAGCTCTGACGAGCGATGAAATTCACCAGTTTCCAGCAGTGCGCTGTTCGCTCGACTCGGTATCGGACGCAAATATAAGGTCTCGGCAACGGAGACTCCTGGCTGAGGCAACGAGGTCTGCACCTGTTCCGGAACGGCTGGGGTCACTGGCGGGGTTGCAGCCGTCTCTTTATGGACCACCGCCTTTTTCTTGTTGATCAAGATCGGCGATGCGTGTTGCGATTCAGATAATTTTTCAATGCGGACACGCAGCGGCTCGTGTACAGGCTGCGTGAACACGCTGCCATTGAGCGAATTTTTCGATAGCGACAACATCAGCAGCGCGTGCAATAACGCGGATACAACAAGCGCCATGCCCAGCCGCCGATCCGGTGCAACAGGCCAATAACCCAGAATGTTTGTGCTCGCCATCGCTGCTTTTTACTTACATCAGCGATTTAAATCAATCCCCGAGCGCTCGATCTGCTCTCTGCCGCGTTCAGTATCTTTAGCGCGAAAATTGTTCAGTACTGCCGCAATTTGTCCGCTCACAGAAATGCCAATGGCGTGCGCAATTCGCGTTGAATGCCGTTCATTCTGCCAAAGCGACCTCTTGTCGGAAGCCGATGGCATAGGCATTCGCCGGTCGCTACTCTGCGTCCTACCTAACAGGAGGAACGCATGAAAAAGCCGGGCGGATTCACGTTGATTGAAATCTTGATCGCTGTTGCCATCGTTGGAATTCTGGCCGCGATTGCACTGCCGTCCTATAACCAATACGTGGCCCGCGGCAAGCTGACCGAGGCTTTTTCAAACCTGCTCGCAATTCGCACGCAGTCGGAACAATGGTTTCAGGACAACCGCACGTATGCCGGTATGCCCTGCTCGACGACGAACGCGAGATATTTCACTTACGCCTGCACTGGCCTGTCCGCCACTACTTATACGATCACCGCAACCGGCGTTGCCGCAACGGACGTCGAGGGACTGGGCTTTTCCATAGACCAAAGCAATGCCCGCTCGAGCGTTGCCACCGGAGCGGCGGCTACCAAAGGATGGGTCGGCAACGCCGCTTGCTGGATCGTCAGAAAGAACGGGAGCTGCTGATGCGCGCTCGTTCAGCGGCCGGCATGACACTCATCGAGTTGTTAATCGGCTTCGTCATTGTCGGCGTTCTGCTGGCCCTCGGCGTGCCGAGCTTCAATGCCTGGCTGCAAAACCTGCAGCTTCGCAATGCAGCCGACTCGATTTTCAACGGACTGCAGTTGGCCCGCGCCAGTGCGGTACAGCGTAATAAATCAGTGACGTTCACCATGGCTGGCCCGGGTTCTGACTGGACGGTGACCATCGATACGCCATCCGCGCTCGAGACTGCCACAGTGCAAACGCGCAGCGCTACAGAAGGCACCCCAAACGCAGTCATCGCGACTACCGCGCCGGCCATCAGCTTCAACGGGCTCGGGGCGACCAATC
>DATMZQ010000451.1:0-3893 GCA_035573615.1 Burkholderiales bacterium
AGTTGGCGTCGGATACTTGCGTTCAAAACCGCTTTGCGCAAGTTCGTCCGCCATTGTGCCCGGCAATCCATAGATGCCGAGCATGCGTTGTACACGAGGCCGATCCTCAGGCCTGTCGATGCCGACGACAATAACCTCGAACCCTTGGTCGTGATGTTCCTCATAAAAGTTTTCAAGGTTGCCGATTTCGTATGCGCAGAAACTGCAATAACTGGAATAGAAGTTAATCAGCACCACTTTGCCGCGCATTTGCGCCAAATCGAACGGCTGTCCCGAAAAAAACGTGCCACTCAATGCCGGCGCCGCTTCGCCCGGTTCCGCAGCCGGGGACAATGCGGCGCATGCTGCGAGAGCAACGGCGGCCAGGCACTTCAGTTTCATCATGCAGTGAATAACGCTGGTCAAATAAACTAATTGCACCAGTATACTTTGACTCCATTTCCACTGATAAAAAGGGCACGCCATGGCCGAGGCGACAACAGGAATAAGCGCGGACGCGCAAGTGGCTCGCATCTTTGAGTGGCGCCGCGGGTTTAATGCCATCCACCTTATCGACCTGGGTAATCATCTGGGATTGTTTCGGACACTGGCACAGACGCCGGGACTGTCCGGCAGTGAATTGGCAGGAAAGCTAAACCTGCACGCGCCCTACGTGGAAGTCTGGTGCAAGACGGCTTACGGGCTGGAAATGCTCGATACAGACGAGAAGGGAAAATACCGTCTCGCACCGCATTTCGATTCAATCCTTGCGAGTCCGGGCCATCCCCGCTATTTGGGCGGTTACGTGCGCTTGGGTACCGAAGTAGCCGCGGATGATTTTCGGCGTTGCCGGGACGCTTTCAAATCCGGCAAAGCGAAACCATTCCAGGGCAGGGGAGAGCATTTCAATCAGGCTATCGCGGAATCCACGCAGGGCCTGCAGATCGTCACGGCCAAAAAAATATTGCCTGCGCTTGCTGATCTGTCGCAGCGCCTTGGTGCCGGCGGCGCCATTCTCGAAATTGGCTGCGGTACCGGCAATTTTCTGTTGCAGGCTGCGAAAGCGTTTCCAGGAGCGCGCCTGGTCGGGGTTGATATCGACGACGAAAGTCTTGAGCTGGCGCGGGACAAGATACAGCAGGCTGGCCTCACCGGGCGAATTTCAATACACAGAGAGAAGGTTGACGACGCCGCAGGCGCCTTCGATGCGGTCGTCATGATCGAAGTGCTGCATGAAATTGCGCCTGGCATTCGCCCCGCTGTAGTTGGTGCGGCCGCGCGGACGCTGAAGCCAGGCGGCTGGATGGTGATCATTGATGAAACCTATCCGACTACCCTGGAAGAGGCGCGGCGTCCCGAATTCCGCTTTCCACTGCAGACCGGCTTTGAGGAGTTGATCTGGGGCAACGTAATTCCCACTCGGGAAGAACAGGAAAAGCTGCTGCGCGATGCGGGACTGAAAGGTGAAATTAATCGTGAACTGATCGGCGAGGGCTTCACGGTGCTGACGGTACGGCGGTGATGCTTCAGCGGTGAATGTTCAGCGGTGAATGTCAAGCAGCTAACCGCCCAGAAAGGCTCGGTCAATAAACAGTGCCAGTCCCACCGCGAGAATCACGCCGGAGACGGTTGCTACCATGGAGGGTTCCCATTTTCTGGATCTGAGGCGCATCAGGATCGGAACTGCAAGCAGCACCACCGTCAATTGTCCCGCTTCAACGCCGAGATTGAAGTTCAGCAGCGACAAAACCAGGTTTTCCTTCGGCAATCCGATTTCTCGCAATACCGAGGAAAACCCAAATCCGTGCACCAACCCAAACAGAAAGCTTACGGCCCAACGTCGCGACACCGCATAGCGCGGCAACAGGTTCTCCAAAGCGACGTATGCGATCGAGAGTGCAATGACGGATTCAACAAACGCCCCTGGCAATACGACCACATCCAGTGCCGCAAGCGCCAGCGTTATGCTGTGGGCAATGGTGAACGCGGTAATGATCTTCAGCAGCGACCACAGTCCGCCGCCGCGCAACATGAGTGCGAGCAGGAACAGCAAGTGATCGTAGCCGGTCAGGATGTGTTCTATTCCGAGGGGAAAGAAGCTGCCGGCTCCTCGGGAGGCCTTAGCTGCCTCGGATACTGCGACGGTGGTCTCACGCGCGTCACTGCCAAAGGCAAATTGCTGACTGCCTCCTGCCCATACGATAGCGGCAAGCGTGTGCTGGCTACTGCCCATAATTTCGGACATGTCGTCACGTATGGTTAGCTTGCTTATTTCAGCCGAACAGATGAAATCCACTGTGCCAGTCAGGCTGACTGAGTCAGTGGTCGGCGGCACTATGCGGCCATCTGTGGCGCGACAGGACGATCCATCGCTGGTGAAATGAATTTTCTCGCTGATGGCGCTGATCAGCGGTTTGAAATCAGGTGTGACGCCCGGCTTGCCAAGCCGCATCTGTTCGGCAAGCGGGCCAGGCGGTACGTCCGACAAGGTAAGGTTGTAACGCACCAGCTTGTCGCTGATGGTGATAGTGGCGAACCCGGTCATGCCTCCGGTATGGGCACGTGCACTCCCGATGCAGGCAAGCATAAACAGCATGCTGACGAATGCCGGTTTTAATATTTTCTGCACGGTAGGGTGTTTTATGTTTCCGCAATGGGCAAACGCAGCGGGATGCCGCCGCAAAAAATGCTTCCCTCCATTGCACCCATTCGCCCGCCGGCCATTGCTGCTTCGCAAAGCTACTTCTTCGCGGGCGCGGCGCCGCTACTGACTGCTTTGATGAGAGACAGCAGATTATCGATCTGAAAATCCGCAATGGTCACTACCCAGGAACTGCCGACTGGCAAAACGTAGCGGCTTACTTTGTCTGGCGCCACCGTCCCTATCGCGTAACGGGACAATGGCTGCAATTGCTTCGGCAAGTAAACCATGATGAACATTTCCGGCCGCGTCACGCCAAATTCGTCTGCCTGAAGGTTGAGCGGAAATTGCCGTTCCATGCGCGCGCGCCCAAGCCCGGCAAACGCTTTTTCGATGCGTGCGGACATTACCGCATCTGCAGTGTGCGCATGTTCCGGTTGTGCTGGAGTATGGATGCCATGGTAGAACCATGCGCCTGTCGCATCCCGTTCGAACCGGTGCAGAGTCCCCCCATGAGCTATTTCGATGGCGCCAAGTTCCTTGATATCCACCGGTATCAGCAGGCGCTCATCGCGCCCGGTCTTCGGAGTTTCCGACACGCGGCGATCATGACGTTCCACCAAAACAATCGTAATCAACAGCACCGCCAGCAACAACCATACGGCAAGAAGCTTGCGACGGCCTGGGTTCGCCTTTGCGACGTTCAACGCCGCCTCCACCACACCGCGATGCCGACAACTGCCATCAGTGCGGGGATGAGAATGATCGACAGGAAGAACGTGGCTTTCATCTGCCGATTGCTGAGATCGACTCGTGGCAGGTCGTAAGTGCGCGGTTCAAGACCGATAAGGTTTTCCTGGGCGGCAAGGTAGTTCACCGTGTTCAGGAACAATGTGCCGTTACCGAGAATGTGGAAAAAAGAGTTGGTTGCAAAATCCGAATCGCCGATTATGGCCACACGGGAGGACTTGGATGCCGCGGACTTGGCGTCCTGGTTCTGAGGTGCAAGCGGGATCGCGGGGTTTGGGCGTGTCACGCTTTCGGTAGAGGCAACAAACTCCGGGCGCCGGTTCACAGCCACCATCAGCGTAAGTGGCCCAGTCTTGTCCTTTTCTTTGTTGAATTCCGCGCGCTCCCGATTCGTGCCGCCGAAACTGGTCTTGGAGGAATTGATTACGGGACGCACCGCTGTCCCGGGTACACGTTCTGGCGTCGGTGACAACGACCGCGCGCCTGGAAAAAACGTGAGGGGCAAATCGCGGGTAATCTCATG
>DATMZQ010000452.1:0-3230 GCA_035573615.1 Burkholderiales bacterium
CGAGAGGACTTCTGCGGCCTGCAGCAAACTCTGACGATTTTGGTCCAGCAGACGTTCCAGCACGCGAGCGCCAATGTGCAATTCCTCGGTATTGCGATCACGCGCAATCCTGGAGCTGACGGTATCGACCAGCACCAGTACGGCGGCCTGCACCACGATAAACATTACCGTGAAGACCAGGGCCATGCGTGTGCTTAGACTGCGTAACTTCATCCCCTACCTCTGCTATTTATAGGACCCTGCTGGGCCCGGCGGGGAATTGTCAGACCTTCTCACAGCTCGAATGCGGATGACGATATTCCGTCGACTGCATCGGATATCGGCATTCGATTGGCGGCGCGATTGCGTTCCGCCGCATAGCGTGGAAAGCGCTGCGATCCTCCCCAGGATCCCATCTGCATATGAGCAAGGAGGGGGCCAGCTTCGCGATCGCCGCTCTACCGCACTACAGCAAACACTTCAGCGGGGTGTGATGCATCAGCGTGCTGGTCGTTTGGGGCTGCCGTTGGGCGGCAGAACCGTTTGTCAGGCGATTTCGCCCATTCGGCGGATATGGCTGTTCATGACGTCCAAATAGGGATTGAATAGCAGCATACCGGTCGTGTCCGGGCAAGGGAGGCTTGCGAAAGGATTCAATATGGTTGAACTGTTAAAGTCGTTCGGCGACCAGTCGGTCGCCAAAGATAGGCCCAAAATTACTGCGGCGCAGCAGGCCTTGCAGGAACGCAAAGTAATGACGATGAATTCGCTGACGCATGGTGCGTACTACAACGGTGTGCTGGACAACATGACAACCACGGCGCGCTGGCACGCGGACAAGCGACGCTTCATCCTTTGGGAAACCAATATGGGCGAACCTAAATTGAACGCGGCGCCGCATGTTGCGGACCTTGGCGTTGGCGCGCGCTTCGCTCCACTTTCCCGGCAAGAGTCCGACGGCGCATCACATATTAGCGACTTCGCGTTTGAAACCACGCGCTGAACCTGCGAACAAACCAGAAAAGCAAACGCAGATTCCCGCCACCGCAAGTCGACACGGGCATGAAGTCGCGCCCAGAGATTTCGCGGTGATACCAGATTCGTGAACGCTAGCACGCTAGAATTGCGTGCTTTTATTTTCTAGTCTCGCCGCTTTTCCGAAAACGCGTCCATCAAAGTGCAACGTGCGGGCAGAACCCGCCGGCATTCGTCCCGCTCACGGCGCCCGCACTATCCGCGTCTCAATCTGCCGTCTTGCACGTCGGGAATACCTGTTCGAGCATCGAGCCATAGCGGAAATCGGTGAACTCGCAGACGTTCGCGAATGACCCGTAGCACTGCTCTTCCGAATCCACCATGCAATAGTCCGCTCCCTTGCGTACCGCCAACGGGGTGAACTTGGTCATGTTCTCGTGACCATCAGGCCTCGCAACCAGATCGCCCTTGGGGGTGGTGAACAGCACGATGAGGTAAGGGAAATGTGGATCGGGTTTATCCGAGCAACTGCAGGCGTGAGGTTCAATGCGAAAATCGTCCGGCGACATTTTCTGGATTTCTGCCGGCGTAAACCTGCTGTTGATCCATCGCACGACGCTTTCGAAATTGCCGGCCGGCGCCTGCTCCTGGCCTTGCGGCAATGCTGTCGGTTGCGCTTGAGCGTGCGACTTGCCAGATGCAAAACCCAGCAGCAGCGTCCCGAGCACGAGCGCTCCGGCAATTTGACGTACTTTTTTTCCCAGACTGGTCAGGCGGGAATCCGTTATCAATGCTATTTCCATGCTTACTCCTATTTTCTACTAGACTCCCTGCTGAATCAGGCTGCCCGATAGCAAACGCAGTCGTACCGATTTTCCGATTCCGCGCAAATCCTTTTGCAGTATCCGGACCGGGAACACTTGCGCCGTTCGCGACAGTTCCATACAAATTGCATGCCCGCTGGCCAATCGTACGCCGTTGGCATATCAAAACGTGGACTGATAACAGGGGCTTGCGGCATGGATAACCGTCCCGCACGTAGATTCTTGCCCGGGTTTGGACTACGTCACTGGCGTGCTGCGCAAACAAATTCCAACCAGCACGGTCCACACAGGCCGAAAGCCTGCCGTCCATCGCCTATGGCCTGGGGCCAAGTTTTGCTGGGGGCTGGATCGCACGCACCAAATCGAGTGGGCTTTTGCTAACACGTGAGCAAATCCAATCAGCGGTCCGCCGCAACGGAAGAATCTGCAGTCTTGCTGCAAGACTTACAGGGATTGAGCGTGTGCTTCTCGTAGTGGCTGAGTGGAATTGGAGTTCGCCTCCGCGTTTCCCCGCAGGCTTCGTGGATCGGGTGCACCGGCAGCGCCCCGGCAGTGAAAAGCAGTGCTTGCATGTTCTTTGCACGATGCGCTGAATCGCCAAAGGAGCCCGATTATGGAAAAAGCCAATCCCGAACATGATCAGGATAGTGACCCTCCGCGCACGGCCGTGTCCCCCGATAGACCCGCCTCTGGCGGCAGGCCGACCGCCGTAATGCGTTTCGTCCTGCGCAGCGCGGATGTGCGTGAAGGAGAAACAATGAGCAATACGCAAGTCTTTCACGGCATGGGCTGCACCGGACAGAATGTTTCCCCGGCACTCGAGTGGAGCGGCGCGCCGGCCGCCACAAAAAGCTTTGCGGTTACGCTCTATGATCCAGATGCGCCGACCGGCAGCGGCTGGTGGCACTGGGTCATGTATAACATTCCGGCGAGCGTGAGCAAGCTTCCACCGGGTGCCGGAGACCCGACGCGCGAGTGGTTGCCCGGGGTGACACACGGCAATACTGATTTCGGCAAGCCGGGATACGGCGGACCGTGTCCGCCCGTTGGCGATGCGCCCCACCACTACATCTTTACCGTGCACGCGCTCGACGTGGAACAACTCGACGTGCCAGCCAATGCCACAGCGGCCCTGGTCGGTTTCAACATGCATCATCACCTGCTTGGCAGAGCGACCCTGACCGGCAGATACGGGCGCTAACCATGGCAGCACGCAAGAGCTCTGCGGCCGGCAAACGCAGGCCGCGCCGTCCGGCAAAGCGCTGGTCCGCGGGCGTAACCGGCTCCAGCAATGCGCTCGATCTGGAACCGGGCGTATTCAAGCACGATAGCCCGAAAGCAATCGCGCGAGCGCTCAGCGGAAGCCAGTCACCGCCGCAAAGCTGCCGTACCGCTCGGCCATGTCCATGCTGACGTTCTACATCAACCGTGCTGGAACCAATCTTCCGAAGA
>DATMZQ010000453.1:0-5018 GCA_035573615.1 Burkholderiales bacterium
ACCCTATCCGGGTGCCTTCACCACCGTGGCAGGAAAGAACGTGCGCGTTCTGAAAACACTATTGCAACCTGCCCGGCACGCCAGCTTTGCTTCACCCACGCTATTCGTCGACGGAGACGCTTGCATGGCGCAATGTGCGGACGGCAGTGTTTTGCGCCTCGTCGAACTGGAACTGGGCGGACGGCGGCTCGCGCCAGACGATATTACTTCCGCCTTAGGCCCCGGCCCTCTTCCTTTGCTTTCCAAAACAATGAGCCTTACGTGAAAAAAATCCTGATACTCGGCGTGAACGGTTTCATTGGCCATCATCTGTCCCGGCGCATTCTCGATTCCACGGATTGGTCCGTGTTCGGCATGGACATGCAGAGCGAGCGCGTGGCAACGCTGATGGAGCATGAACGCTTTCACTTCTTCGAAGGCGACATCACCATCAACAAGGAATGGATCGAATATCACATCCGCAAATGCGACACCGTGCTGCCGTTGGTCGCCATTGCCACGCCAGCGACATACGTGAAGGAACCGCTGCGGGTATTCGAGCTGGATTTCGAAGCGAATCTGCCCATCGTCCGACATGCGGTGAAGTATGGAAAGCGCGTGATTTTTCCCTCGACATCCGAAGTGTACGGAATGAGCCGTGACAGCGAATTCGATCCCGACCGTTCCGAACTGGTGTACGGCCCGATCAACAAACCGCGCTGGATCTATGCTTGTGCCAAGCAACTCATGGATCGGGTCATCGCAGCCTACGGTCAGCAGGAAGGGCTCGATTACACGCTGTTTCGCCCGTTTAACTGGATCGGCGCCGGACTGGACAGCATTCACACCGCCAAGGAAGGCAGTTCACGCGTGATCACGCAGTTCTTCGGCCATATCGTGCGCGGTGAATCCATCAAGCTCGTGGACGGCGGCACACAAAAACGCGCATTCACTTATATCGATGATGGAATCGATGCCTTGATGAAGATAATCGAAAACAAAGGCGGTATTGCCAGCGGCAGGATCTATAACGTTGGCAATCCGAAAAATAATTATTCGGTTCGTGAGCTGGCCAAAATGATGATCGATCTTGCGCTGCTGTACCCGGAGTACAGGGACGCGGCAAAGAAAGTCACGACAATCGAGACGACCTCCGATGCCTACTATGGCAACGGCTATCAGGATGTGCAGAACCGGGTTCCGAAGATCGACAACACGCGCAAGGACCTGGGCTGGGAGCCAAAAATCGACATGGATACGGCGCTCAAGAATATCTTCGACGCCTACCGCAGCCACGTCGCTGATGCACGCAGTCTGATGGATTAACGCGGGCTTGCCAGAACAGTGCTGCCACGACAAAGCAACAGTTTGCTCGCCTTTAGTCCGACAGATTTATCTTCATGAAGCTCGCGCTCAAAATAGACGTCGATACTTATCGCGGAACGCGCCACGGCGTACCGCATCTGGTGGAGATACTCAAAGAGCGCCAGGCGGGGGCAACATTCCTGTTTTCGCTCGGTCCAGACCATACTGGCAGAGCGATTACGCGCGTATTTCGAAATGGTTTTCTGGGCAAAGTGCGCCGCACTTCCGTGGTAAGCCATTACGGTATCAAAACCCTGCTCTACGGCACGCTGCTGCCGGGACCGGACATCGGGCGTGAATGCGCGCAGATCATGCGCGATACGCGGGATACGGGATTCGAAGTCGGCATCCACACCTGGGATCACGTATTGTGGCAGGACAATGTGGCTCGCTCAGATGCGCAATGGACGCAGCGGCAGATGGAACTCGCCTGCGAACGCTTTCAGGAAATCTTCAGCGAACCGGCGCGCATCCATGGCGCCGCTGGCTGGCAGATGAATCGGCATGCATACCGGCTCACGCAACGGCTCGGTTTCAGTTTCTGTTCGGATACGCGTGGCAGCGAACCGTTCGTGCCGGTCTATCAGGGCGAAATCATTGCGTGTCCACAGCTGCCGACCACGCTGCCAACGCTGGATGAATTGATCGGCGTGGATGGTGTAACGAGCCGCAATGTTGTCGACCGGCTGCTGGAACTGACCCGGGAACCGCATCCCGCGGGCCACGTCTACACGCTACATGCAGAACTGGAAGGCATGAAACTCGCCCCGATCTTCGAGAACTTGATCGACGGCTGGCAAGACCAGGGGCATGAGCTGGTTTCGCTGGGTTCCTATCTCGAGTCGCTCGCCAGCAATGTACTGCCCCGGCATGAGATCGCCGTTGGTCCGGTGCCGGGGCGCAGCGGCACATTGGCGTTGCAAGGAAGAGAGTTTCTTGCCGGCGCCTGAATTTCTTAGCTGGCCTCGGACAATTGGCATCGGTGGTCCATGATTTCTTTTTGCGGCGCTGTTGCATTCCCATAGTGTTTCGGTAACCATAGCTTCAGGTAATGGAAACTTCGCTGGTCGGCCTCAAGGTTCCCGATTTCGAATCTGCTTCGACGGGCACTGCAACGTTCAAGCTCTCAGCACATCTGGGAAGCCCGCTGGTTCTCTACTTCTACCCGAAAGACAACACCCCAGGCTGTACTACCGAAGGCCAGCAGTTCCGTGAACTGCACCCGGAATTCACACGGCTTGGCTGCGCCATCTATGGCGTTTCGCGCGACAGCGTCAAATCCCATGAAGGGTTCAAGTCCAAAATGGACTTTCCTTTTGAATTGCTGTCCGACCCGGATGAGGCTGTCTGCGCCCTGTTCGGAGTCATGAAAATGAAGAACATGTACGGCCGGCAAGTCAGGGGCATCGAGCGCAGCACTTTCGTGATTGATAGCCGCGGCACGTTATGCAAAGAATGGCGCGGTGTGAAAGTGCCCGGCCATGCGCAGGAGGTTCTCGAATTCGTAAGATCCCTTTAACCAACAGCACAGGAGCGTGACAATGCCCAGAAGGAGTAATGCCTTCATTCACTCCCGCATTCAAGTCATTCCGTCTTCGGGTTTTTCGTTCTTAATCGGAGCCCAGGCATGACCCAATCCAGAGCCAGCGCTCCCACGCCCGTCAGCACGCTTCGTCCCCGCAACAAGCTGTTTGTCCTGGATACCAACGTTCTGATGCACGATCCCACGAGCCTGTTCCGCTTCGAGGAACACGACATCTATCTGCCGATGGTGACGCTCGAGGAGTTGGACGCCAACAAGAAAGGCATGTCTGAAGTCGCCCGCAATGCGCGCCAGGTGAGCCGTTTTCTCGATGAAATTGTTTCCAAGTCGGTGGATGATATTTCGGTTGGCATCCCGCTGGAGGTCTCCGGCGCCAAGGAGGCGACGGGACGGCTGTTCCTGCAAACCGAATCGATCAACGGCGAGTTGCCTGCTCGCCTGGCCACCGGCAAGGCCGATAACCAGATCATCGGCGTCGTCAAGCACTTGCAGGAGACGCTGGACAAGCGCCATGTCATCCTGGTCAGCAAAGACATCAACATGCGGATCAAGGCGCGCGCCTTGGGCTTTGCCGCAGAGGATTATTTCAATGACAAGGTGCTGGAAGACACCGACTTGCTGTACACCGGCGTACGCGAACTGCCGGCCGATTTTTGGGATCAGCATGGCAAGGAAATGGAATCCTGGCAGCAAGAGGGCCGTACCTATTATCGCGTGCACGGACCGCTGTGCGACAGCCTGATGGTGAACGAGTTTGTGTTCCTCGAAGGCGAAAAACCGTTCTACGCCCAGGTGCGGGAGCAAAGCGGGAAGACCGCGATCCTGCAAACCATTCGAGACTATGCGCACCAGAAAAATAACACCTGGGGAATCGTTGCCCGCAATCGCGAACAAAATTTTGCGCTTAACCTGCTTATGAATCCGGATGTGGATTTCGTGACCCTGCTCGGTCAGGCCGGAACCGGCAAGACACTCATGACGCTGGCCGCTGGGTTGATGCAGACACTGGAAGACAAGGTCTATTCCGAAATCATCATGACGCGCGTCACAGTGCCGGTCGGCGAAGACATCGGCTTCCTGCCCGGCACGGAGGAAGAAAAAATGACGCCGTGGATGGGAGCGCTGGATGACAACCTCGACGTGCTGAACAAGACCGACGATGAGGCGGGCGAATGGGGCCGCGCTGCCACGCGCGACCTGATCCGGTCGCGCATCAAGGTCAAATCACTCAATTTCATGCGCGGCCGGACATTCATCAACAAGTTCCTCATCATCGATGAGGCGCAGAATCTGACGCCCAAGCAGATGAAGACGCTGATTACGCGCGCCGGTCCCGGAACCAAAGTGGTCTGCCTCGGCAATATTTCGCAAATCGACACGCCTTATTTGACCGAGGGTAGTTCAGGCCTGACTTACGTGGTAGACCGCTTCAAAGGCTGGACACACAGCGGCCACGTTACGCTGATGCGGGGCGAACGCTCGCGCCTGGCGGATCGCGCGGCCGAAGTTCTGTAGCCCATATTGGCCGCGCTTCGAGGGCGTTGCGCCAGCGCTTCGATCGGGCTAAACTCTCGGATACCACATATGGTGCTTATGCACTGAAACCCTACAACATTTAGTGAAGCGCGTGCTTAGACCGATCCTCCCGCACACGGCGTGGCAGGCGATTGCGGCCTTGGCTGGCTTTTTCACCCTCGTCGGCGCCATGGGAGCGCCGGCGGACTTGTGGCGCCTGACGGTCAAGTCACGCCAGGGCGAACCGTTTGCAGCGACGGCGACACTGCAGGCGCTGCCGGATGAGCATATTTCAGAGGCTTGCTTGTCGCTGGGTTCCGAGAGCGACGCAGCGGGAAAGAAAGTCCCGCTACTCACCAGGGCCAGGCTCCAGTTCGACGCGGCCAATGGCACGGTCGATATCAGTACTGATGAACCCGTCACGGTGCCCGCATTATCCCTGGTGCTGCGAGTTCAATGTCCAGGCTCTCCGCTTTACGTTCGGCGTTTTTCCGCATCGATACCGCCTGCCGTCAACGCACAGGCGCGTATCCCCGCCGTTGAACGCGACATGAGTAAAGGGTTTCATCTGGCCCTGTTGCCGGGCGATACCGTGGAAAGTATTGCTGCGGTGCTG
>DATMZQ010000454.1:0-7406 GCA_035573615.1 Burkholderiales bacterium
TATACTGTTGCGCTGGAAGGGCTTTTTCGAAATGGCGAAGGCAATGATTCCAGAAGCTGTCCATCGGCGCAAAGATCGGGATTGTGATGCAGGGTGCGGCCGTTGGGCCACTTCGCACGTGCTGGCGAATTTTACCAGCAAGCAGTTGAGTTATCCACAGACCGGCAATAGTTGACAAGCGTGCCATAAAACCCGTGTAATACGCGGCTTTTTCTCGCCCGATATTCGCCGGAGCACAAAATTTATGAAGCGCACCTACCAACCCTCCAAGACACGTCGCGCGCGAACACACGGCTTTCTAGAGCGCATGAAGACACGCGGCGGAAGGGCTGTTATCAATGCTCGCAGGTCGAAAGGGCGGGCACGTCTGGCGGTCTGAAGCGGGCGCGTCTTCGGCTGCCTCGCAAGTCGGCGTTGTGCGGCAAAGGCGAGTTTACCGGCAAGTTCAGCGCAAGACGGGAGGGGAAATTTTTCGTTGTCTTGAGCAGGCGTACCTCTTCGGGGGAACAGGCCCGGCTCGGGATAGTCGTCGGCAGACAGACTGCGCCTCGTTCGGTAGCGCGTTCGCTGATCAAGCGTACTGTTCGAGAAGTATTTCGCAAAATACGCAATCAGCTGGGTTCAGTTGATTTCGTTGTACGAGTCCACAAGCCCGCGGGGCCGCCTGATCTAGCCGCTGCTCGCCATGAACTCGAAAGGCTTCTGCGAGAAACTTGCTGATGCGAGCACTGCTCTTAACACTGATTCGCTTGTACCAACTTACGATCAGTCCATTGACCGGCAATAGTTGCCGCTTCTATCCAAGTTGTTCCGAATATGCCAAATTCGCGATCGAAAAGCATGGCGCAATCAGCGGAAGCTGGTTGGCGACCAAACGCATCCTCCGGTGTCATCCGTGGCACCCGGGCGGAGCCGATCCCGTGCCTTGACAAGAAATTATCCTGATGGACAGCTTGCGTCTATTTGCCGCGATGGTGCTCGCGGTTTCGGTCTTCTTATTATTTGATGCGTGGAATAAGGAGCGAAGCCCCCAATCACCGGGGTCCGAGCAGTCCGCACAGCGGTCGGACTCGTCAATGCCTTCCCCTACTGCGCCGCCGTCCGTTGTTGCGCCGACCGGGCCCGGGAATCCCTCAGCCAACAACTCATCCGATGCCAACCGCGCCCCGATTACAGTACGAACCGATGTTCTGATCGCGGAGATTGACCCCGTGGGCGGGACGCTTCGCAGACTCGAGTTTACTCAGCACAGGGATAAGCTGGACAAATCGCGCAATTTCGTCCTGTTCCAGAAAGACGCGGTACACACCTACCTGGCACAGAGCGGGCTCATCGGGCAAGATCTGCCGAACCACACAACTCCTTACAGTTCTCCCGCAATGAACTACGAGTTGCACGAGGGGAGCAATGAACTGACCGTCAGTTTGACGGCCCTCGGCACTAAAGCAGTGGGCGTCACAAAGACGCTGACGTTTCATCGAAGCAGCTATCTTATCGACGAAAAATATCAGATCGCCAACCGCGGCGCTGCCGAAATCAAGCCGTTCGCGTATTTTCAACTGGTGCGTGACGGCACCCCGGCGGCCGGGGATTCCAAAATGGTTCCGACCTATACGGGTGCGGCTGTTTATACAGATGAATCGAAATTTCATAAGATCGCATTTTCGGACATCGACAAAGGCAAGAACGACTATCCCAAGCATTCAAACGATGGTTGGATCGCAATGGTCCAGCATTACTTCCTGGCCGCTTTGTTGCCGTCTGGAAGTGTGTCGAGAGAGTTCTACACCAAGTCGCTAGGCGGGGGGCTCTATACCGTAGGCGTTATCCTGCCAGCGGGAGCTATTGCGCCGGGCGCGAGCGAATCCATAGCGACGCGTCTTTACGCTGGTCCACAAGAGCAGGACAAACTTGCCGAACTTGCGCCCGGCCTGAATCTTACGGTGGACTACGGTTGGCTGACCGTCATTGCCACTCCATTATTCTGGGTGCTCTCCGCCATTCAAAAATGGACCGGCAATTGGGGAGTCTCGATCATATTGCTGACCGTGATTATCAAGCTAATATTTTTCCCGCTATCGGCAGCGAGCTATCGGTCCATGGCCAAGATGAGGGTGATGGCACCGAAAATGCAAAAACTGAAGGAACAATACGGGGACGACCGCCAGCGTTTGCATCAGGCAATGATAGAGATGTACAAGACGGAAAAAATAAACCCGCTTGGCGGCTGCCTGCCCATTGTGGTTCAAATTCCGGTGTTCATCGCGCTTTACTGGGTGCTGCTGGCAAGCGTGGAATTAAGAAACGCGCCGTTTATCTGGTGGATAAGGGATCTTTCGGCCCAGGACCCCTACTACATTTTGCCGGTATTGATGGGCGCAACCATGATTATTCAAACGTACTTGAATCCCACGCCTCCGGACCCGATCCAGGCAAAGGTCATGAAGATCATGCCGGTTGCTTTCAGCGTGTTCTTTTTCTTCTTCCCCGCCGGACTGGTGCTTTACTGGTTGGTGAATAACATTCTGTCCATTGCACAGCAGTGGCAGATTACACGCATGATAGAGCGGTCGAAATCCGCTCATGTGGCACGCTGACACGATTGCAGCGATAGCCACGCCTCCCGGTCGTGCCGGCATTGGCGTGGTACGTGTCTCCGGCCCGAACACCCGAGATATTGCCGCAGGTGTTCTGAATCGTGAGCTGCGTACACGAGTCGCCACGTTATGCGATTTTTTTGCGGAAGATTTCGCACCCCTTGATCGAGGTATCGCCATTTTTTACGCTGCGCCCCATTCCTATACGGGCGAAGACGTGCTCGAGTTACAGGGCCACGGCGGCCTTGCCGTTATGCAGCTTATCCTTAGAAGATGTTTTGCCCTTGGCGCGCGTCCCGCGAGGCCGGGGGAGTTCACGCAGCGGGCATATCTGAACGACAAGCTGGATCTGGCTCAGGCGGAGAGCGTTGCCGATTTAATTGACGCCAGTTCGGAAGCCGCAGCACGGGGTGCAATGCGGTCGCTCGCAGGGGAGTTCTCTGGTCACGTTGGTCGCTTACGCGACGCAATCATTGAGCTGCGTAGCTTGATTGAAGCAACCCTGGATTTTCCTGAAGAGGAACTTGACGTTCTGGACCGCAGTGGCGCACGCGAGAAACTGCGTCGACTGCAGCACGAGGTGGCGACTTTGCTGGCTCAGGCGGAGCAAGGCAGGATCTTGCGCGAAGGTGCCAAAGTCGTATTGATCGGGCGGCCCAATGTCGGCAAGTCCAGCTTGCTTAATCGCCTGGCCGAGGAGGAAGTCGCGATCGTCACCGAAATTCCCGGAACGACACGGGATCCTTTACGGCATGAGCTGGCAATTGAAGGAGTGCCGGTGCATGTCGTAGATACGGCTGGGCTTCGCGAAGCAACGGATACCGTCGAGAAGATTGGCATTAGCAGGGCCTGGCTTGAAATCGAACGTGCAGACTTGGCGCTGTTGATTGTGGACGCTGGTGCCGGCGTGGGCCAGGCCGATCTCGATATTCTCGCGGAGCTTCCAAAAAAAATACATATAATCATCATCTTAAACAAGATAGATATATTGGGCATCCAGCCAAGCCAGGTTATTGGACCGGACCGCACGGAAATATGGTTATCAGCAAAATCCGGTGAAGGGGTCAATCTACTGCGGGGGGCTATTTTGCGATGCATCGGCTGGCAATCTACTGCGGAGGGCACGTTCATTGCCCGTGAACGTCATCTTCAAGCACTGCGTGACGCGGCAATGTGCTTGAATCGCGCTGCGCTGCAAGCGGGCTCGCTCGAACTGCTGGCTGAGGAGTTGCGTTTGGCCCAACAGGTATTCACAGATCTGACTGGCAAGTTCACGGCAGACGATTTGCTGGGGGAAATCTTTTCGCGGTTCTGTATTGGCAAGTAAAGCGTGATCGAACTCGCCGCGCTTTGCACGTTCGCATTCCTGGCCGGGCTTGTGGATGCTATCGCGGGGGGAGGAGGACTCATACAGGTTCCTGCCTTGCTCGCGGTGTACCCTACTGCGCCGCCTTCCCTGCTTCTTGGGACCAACAAGTTTTCGTCAATAACGGGAACTGCGATAGCGACGCTGCGCTATAGCTTTTCCGTTTCCATCCACTGGAAGACGGTACTTCCTGCAGCTGCTGTTGCCGGTCTTGGCGCAGTAGCAGGCGCACAAACCGTGAGGCTGATTGATCCGGTTCTATTGCGACCGGTTTTGTTGACCTTACTGAGCGGCATGGTGGTCCATACGCTGATGAGCCCAACACTGGGTACTGAAGCAGTTAAGGACGCGCGTATACACCGCGAAAGCAGGACTTTTTACCTCGCCAGTGCGATATTTGGGTTCTACGATGGATTTTTTGGTCCGGGTGCTGGCAGCCTAATGATGTTTTCATTGGTCCGGTGGTTCGGTTATGACTTTGTCGGGGCGGCAGCGACAACCAAAGTCCTGAATCTCGTCACGAACTTCGGGGCGCTAGCCTTGTTCGTTTGGACCGGGAATGTTATCTATGCGATTGCATTGCCAATGGCTGCCTGCAACGTTGTTGGTGGTTTTCTGGGCGCGCATTTTGCGATACGCCGGGGCAGCAGCTTCATTCGCACCATATTCCTTGCCGTATCCGTGGTTCTGATCGGCAAGGTGCTCGCGGATTTCTATAGATCTTTGTAGCTTATGTTTCACGTGGAACGTCATCGGAGAGTTCCTTTCCGGTATCATTCGCCACCCCGAAAGTCTGTTATGCAAAACTCCAACGCATTTGATGTGATCGTGGTAGGTGGTGGACATGCTGGCACCGAGGCTGCCTTGGCGTCTGCCCGTGCCGGCTGCCGAACATTACTGCTAACCCACAACATCGAGACGATTGGCCAAATGTCTTGCAATCCTTCCATTGGTGGCATTGGCAAAGGGCATTTAGTGAAGGAAATAGATGCCTTGGGGGGCAGCATGGCCTGCGCGACGGACCATGCCGGGATACAGTTTCGCATCCTGAATTCGAGTAGGGGCCCCGCCGTCCGCGCGACGCGCGCACAGGCAGATCGGGTGCTCTATCGGCAGGCGGTTCGCAAGCGCATAGAAAGTCAGGCTCATCTGGTCGTTTTTCAACAAGCGGTTGACGACCTCATAATCGACAGGAATCGCGTTGCCGGTGTTATGACAGAGTTGGGTATCGCGTTTTTCGCCCGCGCGGTGATTCTGACGACAGGCACCTTCCTTTCGGGTCTGATTCATGTCGGCCTCAAAAATTATGCGGCGGGTCGAGCTGGGGATCCTCCCGCAATTCGCCTGGCGCGTCGGCTGCGCGAATTGGCTCTTCCGGTTGGCAGATTGAAGACGGGCACGCCGCCGCGCATCGATGGGCGGACCATTGACTACTCAGTGACAACCGAACAACCGGGTGACAATCCGGTACCGGTGTTTTCGTTTCTTGGTCTGGCCGCGCAGCATCCAACGCAACTGCCGTGTTGGATCACTCACACCAACGAAAAAACACACGAGATTATCAAGGAAGGTCTTGACCGATCCCCAATGTTCACTGGCGCGATAGAGGGAGTAGGGCCGCGCTACTGTCCGTCAATTGAAGACAAGATTACCCGCTTCGCAGATAAAGCGTCGCATCAAATTTTCCTCGAACCAGAGGGACTTACGACGCATGAAGTCTATCCTAACGGCATTTCCACCAGCCTGCCGTTCGACGTTCAAATAGAGTTGGTTCATTCGATCAGGGGTCTCGAGAACGCGCGCCTGACCCGGCCGGGCTACGCAATCGAGTATGACTATTTCGACCCCCGGGGTTTGAGATCGTCGCTTGAAACCAAAGCAATAGACGGTCTGTTTTTCGCCGGACAGATCAATGGCACCACCGGCTATGAAGAAGCGGCCGCGCAAGGCCTCCTGGCGGGACTGAATGCGGCACTGTCGGTACAGGACAAGGAACCTTGGTGTCCGCGTCGCGATGAGGCCTACCTTGGCGTGCTGGTCGACGATTTGATAACGCGCGGCGTTACGGAGCCTTACCGTATGTTTACGAGCCGAGCCGAGTATCGGCTAAGCCTGCGCGAAGACAATGCGGATACGCGACTAACTGAAATTGGAAGGAAAATGGGTCTGGTCGACGACAGACGCTGGCATGCGTTCCAATCCAAACGCGAGGCTATTGGAGTGGAGCATGAACGGCTCAAGTCCACGCGGCTAAATGCAAGACTGCTGTCGGATGAGGAAATGGAACAACGCTTTGGACAGAAACTGGAGCGAGACTATACCTTTGAGGAATTATTGCGGCGGCCTGGTGTGCAGTATCGACATCTGCAATCACTGCCGGGCGCTGTTTCACCGCTGCTGGATGAGAAAGTTATGGAGCAGGTCGAGATTGAGATCAAGTACAAGGGATATATTGAACGCCAACGCGATGAGGTAAGCGGGCAGAAACAGTTTGAGATGACCCGTCTCCCGGAGGATCTCGACTACCGTTCCGTTCGGGGCTTGTCCATCGAGGTGCAACAAAAACTTAATAAACAGCGCCCGGAAACGCTGGGGCAAGCGGCCAGGATCTCGGGAATAACGCCTGCCGCCATATCGTTGCTTCTTGTGCATCTGAAACGCGGCCTCAGCGATTCACGCCGCAACAAGCCTGCACTTTCCGGCCAAGCTGGAACTAGCCTTTGAATCAAATCGTTTCTATGTTACGGCAAGGCATTGCCGATATGAGTCTGGTATTGCCCGGCGCGTCCATAGACCGACTGACAAAATATCTCCAGTTGTTGGTCAAATGGAATCGGGTGTACAACCTCACAGCGCTGCGGGACGAGGCCAGCCTGGTCACTCACCATGTGCTGGACAGCCTTGCCGTTGTTGAACATTTGCCGGGTGGAAATGTAGTCGATGTCGGTAGCGGCGCGGGTCTTCCGGGTGTGCCGATTGCGATCGCATGTCCCGGCCGAGCGGTCACGTTGATCGATTCAAACAACAAGAAGAGCGCGTTCCTAAAGCAAGTCATTGCAGAACTAGACCTGTCACACGTCAACGTAGTGACAAACAGAGTGGAGGCGTATCAACCCCCTGAATTATTCAGTACCGTCATCTCGCGTGCATTCGCGAACTTGGCGGCTTTCGTGACATTGGCCGGGCATCTCCGCGCGGCAGACGGTGTGATGATCGCAATGAAGGGACTTGATCCGGGAGAAGAGGTGGCACGGGTACCGCCTTCGTGGAAAATTATTTCGACGTTGCCCCTGGAAGTACCTCAGTTGGGAGCGTCCCGTCACCTCGTTTTTCTGCGACCAGCCGCTATAGCGCCGAATTGACTCAAATGGCACGTGTGTTAGCGGTCACTAACCAGAAAGGCGGAGTCGGAAAGACTACGACAACGATCAACTTGGCCGCCA
>DATMZQ010000455.1:0-2596 GCA_035573615.1 Burkholderiales bacterium
CATTTGAGCATTGGATCAGGTTGGGATGGATGACTCGCCGCCGCACCAGGCTGCCATAACTTTTCACTTCTCCGCAACGCCGGCGCATTCCAGTCGGACGCGCATGTAATGCGATGCACGCAAAGATGCGGGCGATGCAACTGGATGCTGTCAGCCGCACATTGGTCCTGCACCAGATCGACCGACCGATTGCGGGCCCAGGGCAAGTATCGATCAAAGTAGCCGCCTGCGGCGTATGCAGAACCGATTTGCATGTTGTCGATGGCGATTTGCCGGATACCAAGTCTGACGTCATTCCTGGACATGAAATAGTCGGCACCATCGAAGCGATTGGACCAGGCGTTGACTTGCTGACACTTGGCGAGCGGGTTGGCGTTCCGTGGCTGGGATGGACCTGCGGCGAGTGCAACTATTGCCTGAGTGGCCGTGAAAACCTGTGCGATCGCGCCCGCTTCACCGGCTACACCCTGAATGGTGGCTACGCGGACCATGCCGTTGCCGATGCGCGCTTTTGTTTGAAACTGCCCGCAAATTATTCCGACGAAGAAGCGGCACCGTTGCTGTGTGCCGGACTGATCGGCTACCGGGCGCTGCGCGCCGCCGGAGATGCCCGGCGCATCGGCATTTATGGGTTCGGCGCAGCGGCCCACATCATTACGCAGGTCGCACGACATGAGGGCCGCGAACTCTATGCGTTTACGCGCCCGGGAGACGTAACTGCGCAAAACTTTGCCCTGCAGCTCGGCGCGGCGTGGGCCGGATCGAGCACTGAGCCAGCACCCAATCTGCTCGATGCGGCGATTATTTTTGCTCCGGTCGGCAGCCTGATACCGGTGGCGCTGACCGCAATTGTGAAGAGCGGCATCGTGGTGTGCGCGGGAATTCATATGAGCGATATCCCGTCGTTTCCGTATGCGCTGCTGTGGGGCGAGCGGCGCATCGTCTCCGTCGCGAATCTGACCCGCGCAGATGGCGAGGCTTTTCTAGCCCTGGCGCCGTCCGTCCCGGTACGCAGCGTCACGGTCCAATATCCATTGGCCCATGCAAACAGCGCGCTCAAGTCCCTGCGCGCTGGCACGCTGAGCGGGGCAGCGGTTCTTACGATGGAATGACAATGCCGACGGTCTGCGCGTATTGGCGCGGGTTTGATCTTGCGCAAAGCCGCAGCCGTTGCCTTGGCAGATCATGCTTGGCCTATGACGATCCTGTTTGAGTCCCGCGCAGATGCCGCGCGCCAATTGGCCGACCGGCTTTCCCGCTATCGGGGCCGAAATCCACTGGTGCTTGCGATCCCGCGCGGCGCGGTTGGAATGGGGCGCTCGCTCGCGGATGAACTGGAAGGCGAACTGGATGTGGTGCTGGTGCGCAAACTGCGCTCGCCCTTCAGCGCGGAATTCGCCATTGGTGCAATAGACGAGTCGGGTTGGACCTACATTACAACCGAAGACGCTGCGCGTTCCGGCGCCGATGCGGCATACCTCGAGCGCGAGAAGGCCTTTCAGCTCGGGACTTTGCGTAAGCGGCGTGCCCAATATACGCCTGCTCGCCAGCCGATCGACCCGAAAGGTCGCGTCGTAATTTGCGTCGATGATGGGCTCGCCACTGGTGCGACCATGATCGCGGCTTTGCATGCGGTTGGCGCGAAGCAGCCGCAGCGCCTCGTGTGCGCGGTGCCGGTCGCCCCACCGGAAACCCTGGAGCGCATCCGGCCGCTGGCCGACGAAGTGGTGTGCGTCGCTGTGCCCGAAGAGTTCTATGCAGTAGGCCAGTTCTACCGGCATTTTCCCCAAGTCGAGGACGAGGAAGTGATCGATCTGCTGGCCCAGTCGCAACAGAAATACGCAGCAGGCCGGCCATGAGCAGCGCCAATCGGGAAGCGCCAACCACGCTCGCGGCCGACAATGCGACGCTCGAAAATCGCCGAGCGGGTGCTTGGTTTCCTAGAGTGTCGGCTTGGGGGCTTGGACGTGGGTCTTCTCGTACGCCTGCTGATGTGAAAGGCAACGCAATGCCGCCGGTTGCGCAAGCAGCCTCTTGAATCCAATGTCCTGACCACAGTCCACGCAGGACCCGTAAGTACCGTCGTCGATCCGCTGCCGTGCCGCCTCCAATGCACGCAACTCCTGCAAGTCGCGCCTCAATTCAGCATTGCCAACATCCGAGATGAGACTTGCGCTGGCGCTATCGCCGGCGTCGGCGACCGGGCCAGCAAGCTCGCCATACGTCTCTTCTCGCGAACGTTCAGCGTCGCTGTGCAGCTCTGCTTCCAGTGCCATGTGGCGTTCATCGATCATTGTCCGCAACTGCGTCAACTGCTCTCGTGTGAGCACGTCTTGCTCCTTTCGCGTTTCAAGGGGGGGCCGCCGGGTCGGGCGCTTGATCCAGGTCAAACTCTTGCGGCGCGTTTGAGCCTAAAAAGCAGGCGTGGGGAAGAGTAATACGTTGCATGGGCCAGGAGCAATGCCTCTTGTTGCCCAATCGGAAAAAGGACCTGTCGGATCGGGGAGGCGACTGTACGCCTTGCGAACACTGATGATTGACCAAACCCTCGAGGAACAGCGCAGGCTGGTCCAGGCGCTGCTGTCTGCTGACTGCT
>DATMZQ010000456.1:0-2530 GCA_035573615.1 Burkholderiales bacterium
TGCGGCCGATTTGATACGCCGGTAGGAACGCTGCCTGCAGCCTCCACCGGAACAAAGGCCAACATGCGCATCAAAGTCATGGTAAAGCCGGCGAATTCATCGGGCGCGAGGCCCAGTTCGTCCCTCCCGCGGATGGCAATCTGGTAGAGCAATTGCACGTCCTCCGGGGCGAACTTGCCGGCCAGCGCAATCAGTGCGTCGCGCTCTGGCTCGTCGCTGGCAAGTGCATCGGGCACAGTCTGCGCCAGCGCGATCCTGTGCAGCAACGTCGCGAGATCCTGCAGCGCGGTCTCCAGCGAAAGGCTGCGCGCACTCATGCGCTCCGCTTCGGCAAGCAATCCGGGACCATCACTGCGAGTTAACGCATGCAGTATCGCGAACAGATAGCCTCGATCCACGGCGCCCAACATGTCTCGCACCGCGGCCTCTTCCACTCGGCCCGCCCCGTGCGCGATTGCCTGGTCCAGCAGGGACAGTGCATCCCGCATGCTGCCTTGTGCCGCGCGAGCCAACAGGTTCAGCGCCGGGACATCGAATGGCACGCCTTCCTTGCCGAGCACATTTTCCAGCTGGCCGCGGATTTGCGGCAATGGAATCTGCTTGAGGTTGAACTGCAGACAGCGTGACAGCACAGTCACCGGAATCTTCTGCGGATCAGTCGTCGCCAGAATGAATTTGACGTGCGCCGGCGGTTCTTCCAGCGTTTTCAGCATCGCGTTGAACGCCGAGCGCGAGAGCATATGCACTTCGTCGATGATGTAGACCTTGAAGCGCCCGCTGGCAGGCGAGTACAGCGCGTTCTCCAGCAACTCGCGCATGTTATCGACCTGCGTGTTCGATGCGGCATCGAGTTCAATCAGATCGACGAAACGCCCGCCATCTATTTCGACACACGCCGCGCACTTGCCGCACGGCGTTGCGGTAATGCCGGTTTCGCAGTTCAGCGCCTTGGCAATAATCCGCGCCAGCGTGGTTTTACCCACACCGCGGGTGCCGGTCAGCAGGTAGGCATGGTGCAGCCGGTTCTGCGACAGCGCATTGCTGATCGCGCGCACCACGTGTTCCTGGCCGACCAACTCAGTGAAATTTTTCGGGCGCCATTTACGCGCCAGCGCTAGCGTCACGGCGTTCTCCGGCCACCGGTCGATTCCGCGGCGGCACTGCCGTTGAGGCAACCGCTCAATGATTCACCCAGGTTCATCCAATACAAAATATCATCCCCCTCAACCAATTCGCCAATTTCAAAAATGAGGTGGCGAGCCTTACCCCCGGCACTTGCAGAAAATAGCTGTGGCTGCTTCCTTCCGGACCTGACCAGGTTCACTACCATGCAATGCGGGGAGGCCCGCCATTGAAAAAAAGTGCAGTTCTACAGGACTGCGACCGGTATCTTGCCTATCTTCGATTGCCATTCGCGCGGGCCGGTTTGGTGCACCGACGTGCCATTTACATCAACCGCAACGGTCACCGGCATATCCTTGACTTCAAATTCGTAGATCGCTTCCATGCCGAGGTCCGCAAACGCGACCACGCGGGAGGATTTGATCGCTTTCGATACCAGGTAAGCAGCACCGCCGACCGCCATTAAATAAACTGCCTTGTGCTTGCGTATACCCTCGATCGCCACGGGACCGCGCTCGCCCTTGCCGATCATCCCGAGCAGACCCGTTTGTCCCAGCATGGTTTCCGTAAACTTGTCCATGCGCGTCGCTGTCGTAGGTCCGGCCGGGCCGACCACTTCATCGCGCACCGCATCAACCGGCCCCACGTAATAAATGAACCGGTTCGTGAAATCAACACCCGCGGGAAGCCGCTCGCCTTTGCTTAGCAAGTCCTGAATCCGCTTATGAGCTGCATCCCGGCCGGTCAATATTTTGCCATTCAGCAACAGCGACTCACCCGGCTTCCAGCTCGCGATCTGTTCACGCGTAACCTTGGCCAGATCGATACGGCGTGATGATGCCGCCGGCGTCCATTGGACGTCAGGCCACCGGTCGAGATTCGGTGGTTCCAGCCGGGCGGCGCCGCTGCCATCGAGCGTGAAGTGCACATGGCGGGTTGCCGCGCAGTTCGGAATCAAGGCTATCGGCAGCGAAGCGGCATGCGTGGGATAGTCGAGGATTTTTACGTCCAGCACGGTGGTCAAGCCGCCGAGCCCTTGCGCGCCAATACCCAGCGCATTGACCTTTTCACACAGTTCGACACGCAACTCTTCGATCCTGTTCTTCGGACCGCGCTGCTTCAATTCATGCATGTCGATCGGTTCCATCAGCGCTTCCTTGGCCAGGACCATGGCTTTCTCGGCCGAGCCTCCGATACCGATACCGAGCATGCCGGGCGGACACCAGCCCGCGCCCATGGTTGGCACGGTTTTCAGCACCCAGTCGACGATACTGTCGGAAGGGTTCAGCATCACAAACTTTGATTTGTTCTCTGAGCCTCCCCCTTTCGCAGCAATTTTGACTTCAACCGTGTCACCGGGCACGACTTCCATATGGACAACCGCCGGGGTGTTGTCTTTGGTGTTTCT
>DATMZQ010000457.1:0-4185 GCA_035573615.1 Burkholderiales bacterium
ACGGTCGCATTTGTTGCATGCCACTATTGGTGCGCTGAAGGCGTCCGGCCTGGTTTGCATTTGCGTGTCCCGTGGCGATTCGATTTCTGCATCGCCGCAATTGCGCGCACTTGCAGTGGACGATGTCGAAACGCTGAATGCCAGTAATCAACGCGCGTTTTTCAATTTGTACAATCAGCTGCGGGAACGTGCCGGCATCGTCTTGGCTGCTGGCAACGCTCCGCCAGCGCAACTGAAGTTGCGTCCGGAACTAATGACGCGATTGGCTTGGGGGCTGATATATCAGGTTCAGGCACTCACCGACGAGGAGAAAGCGCAAGCGCTCAAGCGCCATGCTGCCTCACGCTCATTCGATCTTCCTGATGGAGTGATCGATTATTTATTGCGCCATATGAGCCGCGACCTGCCTTCTTTGATGGGTATGCTGGACGCGCTGGACCGGCACTCGCTCGAAAACAAGCGGCCTATCACATTACCACTGCTGAAGGAATTGCTGCGGCCTGAAGCCAATTGAACCCGGTCGGTGCACGGACCAGGAACGGTTTTTTGCGGCCTTTAAGTTATACTGCTTCTGCTTGCCTCAATACTCCCGCCGCTCTTGTTCAACATCATTACTGTGCTTTTGCATTGTTGATTCAAAAAACACGCCCAGGTTCGGCGAGCCCGACCTACAGCCACAAAAGGCTAAATCTTCCTCTGCCCAAGATCATGCGTCTTGCATTATTCGACCTGGATAACACGTTGCTCGCTGGAGACAGCGATTTCGAGTGGGCGCAATTTCTGATTGAGAAGGAAGTGCTCGACCGAGAAGTTTACGAAGCGCGCAATCGTGATTTTTACGAAGCGTACAAGGCCGGCACGCTGGATATCCACGAATTTCTGGACTTTCAATTGAAGCCGCTGGCACGCCATCCGCGCAAACTGCTCGAGCAGTGGCATGGCGAATTCATGCAGAAAAAAATAATGCCCATCATCACGCGTAAGGCCCGTGACCTGGTTGACAGCCATCGCGATGATGCCCGGGTGGTAATTACTGCCACAAACCGTTTCGTTACCGCGCCAATCGCGCGTGAATTCGGTATAGAGAACCTTATCGCGACCGAACCGGAGGAACGCGCCGGTGAATTTACCGGCCGCGTGAAAGGCGTACCGTCATTCCGTGAAGGCAAGGTGGAGCGACTGAGGACGTGGATGAGAGAGCACGGAATACAATGGGATCGTGTCGAGGAAACCTGGTTTTATAGCGATTCTCTGAACGACCTGCCGCTGCTGTCGCTGGTCAGCCATCCAGTAGCGGTAGATCCGGACGAGACGCTCAAGGAGCATGCGTTAATGCACGACTGGCGTGTTATCAGCCTGCGTTAAGGGATCGGGTGGCGCGGGCCGGAACGAATAATGTCGCGCGCCCTGGCAGTTTTGTTACTTGCGTTGGTTGCCACATCTGCAGTGTTGGCTGGCGTGGCCGTTGGCAGCGTTCCCATCCCTCTTGACGCAATTGTCTTGGCTTTGATCCATCCGGGGCAGGATGCAGTTTCCGAAATCGTGTGGCGACTGCGCTTGCCACGCGTCCTGGCCGCCTTTTGCTGTGGAGCGTTGCTTGCGCTGGCGGGCACGCTGATGCAAGTCCTGCTGCGCAATCCGATCGCCGATCCTTACGTTTTTGGCATATCCGGTGGCGCAGCACTGGGCGTCATGTTTGGCATGTTGCTTGGTGTTGGCGCATTCATGCAGACTGGACTGGGATTGATTGGCGCACTGTTGGCGTTAATCCTCGTGTTTGGCCTGAGCTTGCGCGCTGGAAATTGGAATCCTTATCGGCTGCTATTGACCGGTGTGGTAATCGCGGCTGGGTTCAATGCACTGCTCAGCCTGATTCTCGTCCTGGCGCCTCAGACTGCAATCAAAGGAATGTTGTACTGGCTGATGGGGGACCTTGGATACGCCGGCGATCCTTTGCCGGCGCTTTTGGTTTTGGCGCTATTGGTTGCAGTGGTCATGCCGTTTACCCGTGCCATGAATGTGTTGGCCATCGGACGGTTGAAGGCGCGCTCACTGGGAGTAGCGGTGAGTGGCATCGAAGCAGTCCTATTCGGTGTGGCTTCCGTCGCCGCTGTGACTGCGGTACTGATTGGAGGCACCGTGGGGTTTATCGGCCTGATCGTTCCTCATCTTGTGCGCTTGCTTGGCCTGGCGGATCATCGCTCACTGCTTCCGTCGGCTGTCCTGGCTGGGGGCGGCTTTCTGACTATTGCGGACACGATTGCTCGCAGTGCATGGGCACCTCTGCAGTTCCCGGTCGGGGTTCTAACGGCGCTGTTGGGCGTACCCATTCTTCTTCTGCTCCTCTCGGGAAAAAACAAGGATGCTGCGCATTGAGGATTTGCGGCTGGGCTATCCAGGCCGCACGCTGGTCGAAAAATTGTCGGCCGAATTCCGCCCCGGGGAACTGTGGGCGGTACTAGGACGCAACGGCAGCGGCAAAACAACCCTGTTGCATGCACTTGCTGCATTGTTGCAACCGCTTGCTGGCCGCGTAATGCTCGGTGAAACGATGGTCAGTGCCTTGCCGAGGCGCATGTTGGCCCGCCACATCGGGTTACTTCTGCAGGAAGAAAGCACTGAATTTTGGGGTAGCGTCCAGGATTACGTTTTGCTGGGTCGTTACCCACATGCCGCTGGAGTTTTCGGATATTCCGAGGACGATCAGCGCATCGCGCAATGCGAACTTGAAGCGGCTCATCTCGGTGAGCTGCGACAGCGGGCCTACGCTTCTCTCTCGGGCGGTGAACGCCAGCGCGCACGAGCTGCTGCGTTGTTTGCGCAACGCCCTGTGATTTATATGCTTGATGAGCCTCTGCAACATCTTGACCTGCCGCACCAGGTTGCGGTGCTGGAACGGCTATCGGCACAAGCGCAAGAGCGTGGTGCGATCGTCATCATGGCATTGCACGATCTGATTTTTGCCGCGCGCTATTGCAGCCGTTTCCTGCTTCTTTATGGGGATGGGCGCTACGTTCTTGGAACTTCAGACCACACAATGACTGCCAATTTACTCAGTGAACTGTACGCCTTTCCCTTGACCGGAATAAGCAATGACGGTGAGCAACTGTTCCTGCCAGCCCGGCAAGCGCGCAAAGGGCCGCATGTATAATCGAAGCTTTTACGTCCCAGCGGAATTCCGCAGTACTTGATGATTCGGAAACTTCTTCGCCGGGTATTTTCCCGCGGGTCTTCGTCATCCGCCGGTCTTCAAGTCATCCCGCGCAGCAAGCATGGCCTGACAAAGGAAAGGATCAGTGCCAGCGCACGGCGCATTGCCACGGGGTTGCAGCAAAAAGGTTTCGCCGCCTATGTTGTCGGCGGTGCGGTCCGCGATCTGCTGCTTGGACTGGAACCGAAGGATTTCGATATGGCAACGGACGCCACACCAGAACAGGTGCGAAGCGTATTTCGGCGGTCGCGCATCATTGGACGGCGGTTCCGGCTGGTTCACGTAATGTTCGGCGAAGATACCGTGGAAGTATCGACCTTCCGCGCCCGCCAGGGCGACGATCAGGAGGATCAGCGCGCCGATGAGCATGGCCGCATTGTCCGCGACAACGTGTTCGGCACCCAGGAAGAGGATGCCACCCGGAGGGACTTCACGATCAATGCCCTGTTCTACGATCCTACAACGGAGCAGATCCTTGATTTCTGTGGCGGGCTCGATGACTTGAAAGCCCGCCGCTTGCGCATGATCGGGGAGCCAGACCAACGCTATCGCGAAGATCCGGTGCGCATGCTACGTGCCGTGCGGCTTTCCGCAAAACTCGGGTTGAAAATAGAATTCGAAACCCGCGCTCCGATCAAGGAACTCGCGCCGCTGCTTGCGAACGTTCCGTCTTCGCGACTGTTCGAAGAGATGATGAAGTTGCTCTTTTCAGGACACGCCACTGCCTGTCTTCTGCAGCTACGGCAGGAAGGGCTCCATCATGGCCTTTTGCCCATGCTCGATGTGATCCTCGAGCAGCCGATGGGAGAGCGCTTCGTCATGATGGCGCTTAAAAGCACCGATGAGCGCGTGCGTGCGCAAAAACCGGTATCGCCCGGTTTCCTGTTTGCCGCCCTGCTTTGGCATGAAGTGCTCGCCGCGTGGAAGCAGGCACAGGAGGAGGGGCTCAATCCATTGCCGGCGCTGTTCAAGGC
>DATMZQ010000458.1:0-4255 GCA_035573615.1 Burkholderiales bacterium
AAAAAACCTTCGGCGACTGCGCGGTCCAGCATTGCCAGCAGGCTGTCGTAATATCCTGCCACATTCAGCAGCCCGCACGGCTTTGCGTGGATACCAAGTTGCGCCCAAGTCAGAATTTCGAAGAATTCGTCCAGCGTACCGTAGCCGCCCGGTAGTGCGATGAAGGCATCGGACAAATCATTCATCATGGCTTTGCGCTGATGCATGGTCTCGACGATGCGCAGTTCGGTGACCCCGTGGTGTGCAACCTCCTTGTCACACAATGCTCTTGGGATCACGCCAATGACCTGGCCTCCGGCATGCAACATTGCATCTGCAAGCTGGCCCATGAGGCCGACATTTCCGCCGCCGTAGACCAGATCAAATCCGGAGCGAACCAAAGCAATTGCCAGTCCTTGCACGGCGATCCCGTAGTCAGCGCGCAGCCCGGGATTGGAGCCGCAAAATACACACACGCGTGTCACTTCACAATTCCGTCCATTCGTCGTCCTGAAAGTAAAGTACGCGGCCAGTCTTCTGAACGGCGCCGTCTTCAATGCCGTCGTGATCAAAGGATGGCGGCGGTGTTTCGGGATGATCGCGTATCGCGCGTTTTTGCAAGACGAACGGGCTCACGGTATGAATCATGCGGGCGGGATCAATCGGTTGCGCATACAACATCGGAAGCCCCGTGGCTGCGCCTCCGGGATAAAGCAGGATTCCGCTCTTATCCCGCGTCTCGCACAATACGGCCCAGTCATGCTGTCCCGCTTTGAAGAATTGCCCCTGGATGACGTTATGTCGCGCGTCCCACTTCAGGAATTTTGGAATGCGGCAGCCGAGCTTTTCGAGATCGTTACGCACTGGGGCAGGCAGTTCACGAACCTGGCCGGGATCTAGGTAACGCAGGTCCGGCCACTGCTTGCGCACGTCCTGTGCCGTAGTTTGTGCCATGGCCGTAAGGCAAAGCGTGGCGAGCGCCAGAGCGAGCGATCTATTGGCAATCACGGCGTTTCTCCTGTGCAACCGCGGAGGATCCAGTGTAATGCCGCGCAAAAAACTGCGTCGCCGTTCAGCCGTGGCCGCCGAGATACGCCGCCCGAACCTGCTCGTTGTCCAGCAGTTCCCGGGGCGAACCTTCCACTTTCATTTCGCCGGTTTCAAGCACGTAGCCCCGATTGGCAACGGATAACGCCATGTTCGCATTCTGCTCGACCAGCAGAATGGTCGTGCCCCGCGCATGGATGACCCGGATGGTCGCAAATAGCTGCTGCACGACGACCGGCGCAAGGCCAAGCGAGGGTTCGTCAAGCAACAATAACTTTGGTTTGGCCATGAGCCCGCGCGCCACCGCGAGCATTTGCTGCTGGCCGCCCGAAAGCGTCCAGCCCAAAGCATGCTCGAATGGTTTGATGACCGGAAAGATCTCGAACATTTCGGCGACTTCTTCATCCATTTGCTTTTTGTGCAGCCGCCCGCGGTTCGATGTGCCGAGCATGATGTTCTCGCGCACGGTGAGGCCCGGGAAAATCCTGCGCCCTTCCGGGACGTGCGAAATGCCCAGCCGCACTATTTTTTCAGTCGACATCCCGTGGATGGGCTGTCCCTGGAACCATACTTCGCCGTTCGTCGGCCTCAGTAGCCCGGAAATGGTACGCAATGTCGTGCTTTTTCCGGCGCCGTTGGCGCCGAGTAGCGTGACGACTTCGCCTTGTTCGACCCGCAGGCTTACGCGCCTGAGCGCCTGCACGCTGCCGTAGTAGCTGGCAACGTTTTTTAGCTCAAGCAGCGGCATTGCTGTCTCCCAGGTACGCGGCAATTACGTCCGGGTGCCGGAGCACTTCCTGCGGCGTGCCTTCGGCGATCTTCTTGCCGAAATTCAGTACGGTAATGCGGTCGGATACCTTTTCCACCAGCCCCATGTCATGGTCGATCAAAAACACCGTCAATCCGTGGCCGCTGCGCAATTTCTTCAGCAGTTCCACGAGTTCCATTTTCTCGGTCTGGTTCAATCCGGCAGCAGGTTCGTCCAGCAGCAGCAGCTTCGGATGCCCAGCGAGCGCGCGCGCAATTTCAACCAGGCGTTGATGACCGTACGGCAGCCCGCGCACGATGGCATTTGCCATGCCTTCCAGTCCTACGAATTGCAGCGCCGACATCGCGCGCGCGTGCAGCGCTTCGGCGCCGGGTTCAATCGGATTATTGTCACGCTGCGCGCCCACAATCACGTTTTCCAGTGCCGACATGCTCGGGAACAGCCGTATGTTCTGGAATGTGCGGCCAACGCCATATCCGGCGCGCTGATGCGGCGACATCGGCGTGACATCGTGGCCGTCGACGATGATGCGGCCGCCGGTCGGTTTATAAATGCCATTAACAACGTTCAGTGTGGTCGTCTTGCCGGAGCCGTTCGGACCAATCAAGGCATGCACCGTTCCGCGTGCGACTTGCAGGTCGATACCGTCGACCGCGCGCAGGCCGCCAAAATGTTTATGCAGGCCTTCGAGCCGGAGCAGCGGCGTCGCTTCGGTCACTGCGATATCAAGGTTCAGGGGCTTGATGCCAGACGTATCAACCGCTCTATCTCGACTCAGCTTCATCCAGCTTCTGCGCAGCAGTCCCCAGATGCCCTCGGGCATGAATACCATAATCAGAATGACGGCCAATCCGTAGATCGCGAGATACACATCCTTGATGAATTGCAGGCTCGGCGGCATTTCCTTCAGCCATTCCGGCAGCAAAATCAGCAGCGTGGTTCCGAGCGCACCACCAAACGGCGACTGCGCTCCGCCGAGCAGCACCATCGATAGAAACTCCACCGCCCGCTGGAAGTTGAAATTGTCCGGGCTGATGTACGCAAAGCCCCCGGCATAGAGCCCGCCTCCGACGCCACCGAGCGCCGCGCACAGCGTGAAAGCAATGACTTTCGTTCTCAACGTATGCACGCCAACGACTTCCGCAGCGAGTTCGTTTTCGCGCACGCCACGCATCGCACGCCCGAGCCGCGTCTGCGGTAGATACCAGACCGCGGCCATCATCGCGTAGAGCACCGCTGAGCACAGCAGCAGATAGGCGCGGTCGTCCGCAAGCTCGTGTCCGAACAGCGACGGGCGGCCGATGCCGGCAATGCCGTCCGGCCCATGCGTTACCTCGATCCAGTTGACCGCCACCAAGTCAAAAATCTGCTGGAAGCTGATGGTAATCATGGCCAGATAATGCCCGCCGAGGCGTAGCGTGGTCAGGCCCAGAATACCGCCGGCAAGTCCGGCGATGCCGATGCCGAGCGCCAGCGCAGTCCAAAACGACAGACCGTAGCTGACGGTGCCCAATGCCACGCCATACGCACCAAAACCGAAGAACGCGGCCTGGGCAAGATTAATCTGGCCGGTGTAACCGAGCACCACCACCATGCCGAGCACTGCGATTGCATACGTCGTTGCCTGCATGAACATCGACAACACGAAATGGCTGACATTGGCGTAGTAAGGCAGCAACGGCACTGCGATGGCGACTGCAAAGACGAGCAACGGCCACAGCGACAGTCGGCGCTTGCGCGGGATTTCCAGGATTTGGGTGCTCATGCTTTTTCGGACACCTTCTCGCCGAAGAAGCCCTGCGGCCGGAATATCAATACCAGGAACAGCATCAGGAAGGCGTATGCATCCTTATAGGGGACCGATATGTAGAACGCAGCGAAGCTTTCGATGACCCCGATGAACAAGCCCCCCACGATGGCACCCTTGACATCGCCGAAACCGCCGATGATTGTGGCGGCGAATGCCTTGAGCGCGATGATCGATCCCATGCCGATCGATACGAACAGCACCGGGCCCACCAGCACGCCGGCCAGTCCGCCGAGCGCGGCGCTATAAACAAAAGTGATGGCGATCATGAGCGCGACCGGGATGCCGAGCAGCCGCGCCATGTCCTTGTCCTGCGACGTCGCCTGCAGTTTCTTGCCGAGCATCGTGTGTTCGAAGAAAAAATACTGGAATGTCACCATGACCATCGTCACGCCAAGGATGACCAAATACTGGCTATCCAGAAACACGGAGCCGATCTGGATGCCGCCGGGAATCACATTGTCCATGCGTTTCGGCTGCGCGCCGAACAGTGCGAGCACACTGTTCTGCAGAAAGATCGATGCACCGAGCGTGGATATGATGACTGGCAGAAAACCGCGATTGCGCAGCGGAAAGTACACGCCGTAATTGAAGACCAGGCCGAACACGCCCATGCCGATCAGGGCCAGCAGGAAAGACAGCCAATACGGCAT
>DATMZQ010000459.1:0-4031 GCA_035573615.1 Burkholderiales bacterium
CTATGCACGTGCTTTTGGGACGGTTGGCCAGGACGCTACGCTCACCCTTTACCGCAAAGCCGCCGAGGCCGCCACACGTAGCGGTTTGGGTATCAACGCCGGACACGATCTGAATCGCAACAACTTGCCGCTATTCCTCTCTAGCGTACCCGGTGTTCTTGAGGTATCCATCGGCCACGCGCTCATCTCCGATGCCATTGAATTCGGAATGATCTCCACTGTCGCGCTTTATCTTGCGGCGATCCGCCAGGGAGGAAGCACGTGATCGTCGGGGTCGGCATCGATATCGTGGATGTAAGCCGCATTGAACGGCTGTTGAAGCAATACGGTGGTCAATTCGCCGGACGGATTCTGTGCGGGACGGAACGCGAAGGATTCGACGCCAGTACCCGGCAGGCCTGGTTCCTTGCGAACCGCTTTGCCGCCAAAGAGGCTTTGTCAAAAGCCTTGGGCACCGGCTTGCGTTATCCGGTAACGCTGCAAGCGATCAGTGTCACCAACGACAGTCTCGGCAAGCCGATGTTCGGATTTCACGGCCCGTTGCCGCAGTATCTCGCGAGCCGCGGTGTGCGGCATTCTCACCTCGGCTTGTCTCACGAAAAAGGAATGGCATGCGCAATGGTCGTATTGGAGCAATGACATGACGACGCGCACTACGTCCCTGGGTCTGGTTATGCTCGACATCGAAGGCAAGACGCTCAACGATGCCGACCGAAAAAGGCTGAGCCATCCGCTCACTGGCGGCGTAATCCTGTTTTCCAGAAACTATGAATCTCCGCGCCAGCTCGAGGAGTTGGCGGACGAAATACATCGCCTGCGCAATCCTCCTTTGCTCATCGCAGTTGACCATGAAGGTGGGCGTGTGCAGCGCTTTCGAGAGGGCTTCACGCGGCTGCCGCCGATGCGCTCAATTGGGAGTCTCTGGAATCAGCATCCGCTGCGTGCCCGGCACTTGGCGCGCGACGCAGGATACATTCTCGCATCAGAATTACGGGCTCACGGAGTGGATTTAAGCTTCACTCCGGTGCTGGACCTCGATTTTGGCAATAGCGCTGTCATAGGCGACCGTGCCTTCCATGCTGAGCCGCATGCCGTGGCCGAACTGGCCGGCGCATTGGTGGAGGGACTTACCCTTGCGGGTATGGGTTCCTGCGGAAAGCATTTTCCAGGTCACGGTTTTGTCGCCGCGGATTCGCATACCGAGGTGCCGGTCGATAGCCGCACTTATGAACAAATTGAGGCCGCCGATCTGATCCCGTTCCGTGCATTGATGGCCCATGGGTTGTCCGCTGTGATGCCGGCTCATGTCATTTACCCGGCTGTAGACGATCGTCCCGCGGGTTTTTCGAAGAAATGGCTCGCGCAGATACTGCGTACTGAAATGAAGTTTGAGGGTGTCATATTCAGCGACGATCTTAGTATGGAAGGGGCTCGCGTAGCCGGGGACATCGTCGGGCGTGCGGAAGCAGCGCTGGATGCCGGCTGCGACATGGTGCTGGTCTGTAATCGCCCGGATGCGGCCGACGAACTGTTGCGCCGTTTACAACGAAAAATGTCTCCTGCATCGCTCTTAAGGGTGGCGCGCCTTCACGGGCGCGCGTCCCCGCCGACCATGACCGCGCTCAAGGCAACAGAAATCTACGGGCGGGCCGTGCGCGCCATCGGAGCAATTGGTCAGGAAAGCGGCGACCTGCTGGCTGGAAACATTGGGGAACGTGGCTAAACATACTCACGATCATGGGCATCAGGGTACGCGGCAGACGCTGCTCTTTGCCTTAGCCATCACGCTGGCCTACGCGCTGGTTGAAGTTGTTGGCGGGGCAATTTTTCATTCACTGGCGTTGATGAGCGATGCAGGGCATATGGTTTCCGACGCACTCGCGCTGGGACTGGCGGCGTTCGCGTCGTGGCTGGGCAGCCGTCCATCCGGCAGCCGGCATTCGTATGGCTTCGCACGGGCGGAAGTGGTCGCTGCGTTCGTGAACGGGCTTGCCATGCTGCTGGTCGTTGTCCTGATCGCGGTGGAAGCCATTTCCAGATTGCTCCATCCCGAGCCCGTTTCCGGCTTCGGCGTCATGCTCGTGGCAATATTTGGGCTAGTGGCAAACCTGTTCGTCGCATTTCTCATCGGCCAGGGGGAACGCAATCTCAACACGCGGGCGGTACTGCTCCATATAGTCGGAGACCTTATCGGTTCCGTTGCCGCAATTACATCCGGAGCAGTAATTTATTACACCGGTTGGCAACCGATTGACGCGCTGTTGTCCCTGGTCATTGCGATGCTGATTCTGGGATCGACGGTGAGACTATTGCTGGATGCTTTGCACGTTCTGATGGAAGGCGTGCCTGTCGGTCTGACCATAGAAGATGTCGGTAGAGCGCTTGGAGAACTGCGTGGCGTGCTCGCGGTGCATGACCTGCATATCTGGAATATTTCTTCTGGCCAGAAGGCACTCTCCGCCCACGTTGACCTGGAAAACCTGGATAGTTGGGCGGCTTTGCTGGAATCGGCAAGGCAAATGTTGCGACACCGCTTCGGCATTGCGCATGTAACGCTGCAGCCGGAACCAGCCGGGGGTATCAATCCAGGCTATCGCGCACGCGTAAAAATCTTGCCGCATCAACGAGAGCATGTTCGTGATGACGGTAAGCGGCGGCGACACAGCGATGAACATTAGCCGGCCATGACCGCGTTCTGTGTCGAATGTCGGCGCTGCGGCCGGCTGGCAGGCTTCCTGGACGACGTGCGCGCAGAGTACCCGCATTATCATGCACGCCCGGTCCCGCCGTTTGGCGATGCCTCACCCCGATTGTTGATTGTCGGGCTCGCGCCGGGCATGCATGGCGCCAATCGGTCAGGTCGGCCTTTTACCGGGGATCATGCCGGCGTGCTGCTGTATCAGACGTTGCACAAATTTGGTTTTGCCGACCGGCCAGCCTCCATATCGAGCGACGACGGCCTCAGCCTGATCGGCTGTCGCATTACCAATGCGGTGAAATGTCTGCCTCCGGAAAACAAACCGACCGGGGATGAGGTCAGACGCTGCAATACGTACCTCGCAAGCGAGATCGCAAGCCTGGAAAAGAATTCGGTTTTGCTCGCACTTGGCGGTATTGCGCATAAGGCGGTATTGATGGCTGCTGCGGAAAAAACCTCTGCTCACAGTTTCGCGCATGGAGCCAGACATCGACTCCATAACGGTCTCATGCTGTTCGATAGTTATCATTGCAGCCGATACAATACGCAGACACGTCGGCTGACCGCATCGATGTTCGAACAGGTCTTCGCCGAAATAAGGCGTTCCATCGAACACCCGGTCATCCAATAGTGTCCCATGAAGAATCGTGATCCGGTTGCGTCATCAGCGACAGGGCGAATGGCTTTCGATCCAGGCGAAATAATCGCAAACCTTCCGCATTTGCCAGGCGTTTATCGAATGTTGAATGCGGCCGATGAGGTGCTGTACGTCGGCAAGGCGCGTGACCTCAAAAAGCGCGTCGCTTCCTATTTTCAGAAAACGGCTTCCCTCTCGCCGCGAATTCAATTGATGGTCGGCCAGGTACAGGGACTGGAAACCACGGTAGCGCGTTCCGAGGCAGAGGCGCTGCTGCTCGAAAATAACTTCATCAAAAGTTTAACTCCACGCTACAACATACTTTACAGGGACGATAAGTCTTATCCGTACCTGGTTCTGACGGCCCATCGTTTTCCGCGTCTGGGATTCCATCGCGGAAGCCTCGATAAAACCAACCGGTACTTTGGGCCGTTTTCGAACGCGGGCGCGGTTCGTGAAAGCATCCGGTTGATGCAGAAAATCTTCCGGCTGCGTACCTGCGAAGACACGGTATTTGCCAATCGTTCCCGTCCCTGCCTGCTGTACCAGATCAAGCGCTGTACCGGTCCTTGCGCGGGGTTGATCGATGATGCCAATTACGCCGAAGATGTCAGGAGCGCCGAGTTATTCCTGCAGGGCAGGGAAGATGAGGCCGTAAGTCGCCTGGAGGAGCGCATGCGGCGGGCGGCCGATGAG
>DATMZQ010000460.1:0-6277 GCA_035573615.1 Burkholderiales bacterium
AGTTCACCAGCGACTTATTGCCCGCCGATATCCTCGGCGTATCGATATTCGACCGGGAAGTTTCGGCGTTCAAGTTCCATCCTGGCCCGATTTTTACGCAAGTAATTCTTGCCGACGAAATAAACCGTGCAACACCGAAGGCACAAAGCGCACTCCTGGAAGCAATGGAGGAACATCAGGTCACCACGGAAGGCCAGACACGAATCCTGCCTGAGCCGTTCTTCGTGATAGCTACGCAAAATCCCTCTCATCAAGTGGGCACGTTCCCGTTGCCCGAATCACAGCTGGACCGTTTCCTGATGCGCATTCATCTTGGATATCCGGATGCGGCGGCGGAACGCGCTCTTTTGGAAGGCCGGGAACGCCGCGATATGATTTCCGAGCTTGGGGCGGCGCTGGCAACCGGTGATTTGCTGGAATTGCAGTACAAGGCGAGGCTTATTTTTACTGCCCCTGCTTTGTTGGATTATGTTCAGGCGCTCATTCGCTATACGAGGCAATCATCTGATTTCGTGAACGGGCTTTCGCCGCGCGCCGGTTTGGCAGTAGTCAATGCCGCTCGGGCCTGGGCATTCATGGACGATCGCCGTGAGGTCATTCCTGAAGATGTCCAGGCCGTGTTGCCCAGTGTAGCGGGTCATCGGTTGTCGTCCATCACAGGGTATTCTTCGTTCAGCAGCAGTCAGCTCGCTGAGCGTCTGATTGCTGAAGTGCCGATTCCATAGCACTACACGTGAGCACTCCAGGCCATGACAGATCAATAGCAGTCCCGCCGCATTCCCGTTTCCGCAAACTCAAAACTTCATCATCGTTGCGCGACCGCGTAAGCGACTGGATATTTCCGCCCAAGGGTCCGGAAATCAGTCCCATAGTGCTCGGACAGCGGCGGGTTTATATCCTGCCCACCGGCGCCGGACTCATGTTTGGCGTGACCATCCTGGTTATGCTGATCGGCTCAATAAACTATAACTTGAGCCTTGGCTATGTGCTGGTGTTCCTTCTGTCTGGAAACGGCATGGTGTCCATGCTTCATACATGGCGCAATTTGGCACGCATATCGCTGCGGCCTGGAAAAGCAGACCCTGTTTTTGCGGGCCAACGCGCAGCGTTTCGTGTTTACATCGAGAATACTTCTTCTTTGCCCAGGACGAGCCTGGGCGTCCAGCTTACCGGGACAGAACCTGAGTTTCATGATGTTGCCCGCGGAAGCTCAAAGCTAATCGAATTGAAAGTGTCCACTGCAAATCGGGGGCTACTGTATCCCGGTCGCCTACGCATATTTACGACTTACCCGGTTGGCCTGTTTTACGCATGGGCTATCGTCGATCTCGGCATGCATTGCCTTGTCTACCCGCAACCGGAAGCTGGCCGATGCATATTGCCTTTGGCCACGACGTCAGCGGGCGAAGGTCAAGCAATGCGCGCAGGAGAAGAAGACTTTGCCGGCCTGCGTACTTTCCGTGCCGGCGACTCCCCGCGTCGAATTGCCTGGAAGGCCTTCGCGCGCACCGAAGTCTTATTGTCCAAGCAGTTCTCAGGAGGAGCGGCCGCGGAAATTTGGCTGGACTTCCGCGACCTCCCTGTCATGGAAATCGAAGCGAAGCTATCGAGGCTCACCAGATGGGTAATCGAATCGGAAGCCGCGGGAATACGATACGGGTTGCGTCTGCCCGGGACTGAACTCGATCCGGATTCAGGCGTTCCGCATCGAGAACGCTGTCTGCAGGCGCTTGCGCTATTCAAATCGTGATAGCGCGCGATCTGAGCCCGATTAATTTGGCCGCGATTCTGGGATCGCTCGCGCTGGTCATTGGTCCACATTCCCTTCACCTTCCAGGCTGGATCCCTGCCCTGGCCGCTGTGGTGTTGCTGGCGCGCTTCTATTTTGGTTGGCGGCGGATGAAGCTGCCGAATAAATGGCTGCTCATTGCGTTGGCACTGAGCAGTACGGCTGCCATTGCGCTGTCGTACCACACGCTCTATGGCCGTGACGTGGGAGTGGCGTTGCTTACGGTCATGATAGCGCTCAAGGTCATGGAGATGACCAAGCCGCGCGACACGATGGTCGTGGTGCTGTTGGCCTATTTCCTTGTAGTGACCAACTTCTTCTATTCGCAGTCGATTCCGACAGCGTTCTACATGTTGCTTGTGGTCTGGATCATAACGGCCACCATGATTGGATTGCAGCACCAGGCTGAGCAGCCGGCAGTGGTACCGGTGCTGCGCCAGGCAGCAATCATGATTCTGCAGGGCATTCCAGTCATGCTCACGCTTTTCGTGTTGTTTCCGCGCGTCCAGGGACCCCTCTGGGGATTGCCCCAAATCAATTACTCAGCCAAGAGCGGTCTCGGGGAGAGCATGACACCCGGCGACCTAAGCTCACTGAGTCTTTCCGACGCGGTCGCCTTCCGCGTGCTCTTTGACCAGCCGCCGGCTGCGCCAGAGCAATTTTACTGGCGCGGGCCAGTGCTCTGGAATTATGACGGGCGTACATGGCGCGCCGGAAACTATGCGAGCGCGGGGGCGCCGTATATTCAACGCCTCGGGCCGCAGCTACGCTATACGGTCACGATGGAGTCGCACGACAGAAACTGGATGTTCGCGATTGATATGCCAACCAGCGTGCCGGATGGAGCTTATCTGACCACGGACTATCAGTTGCTATCGCGACGCATTGTTCGCGACCGCTTGCGCTATGACATGACGTCCTCGCCCCGCTATCGAGTCGGCTTTGACGAAAGTCCCGATGCCTTACGTCTCGCGCAACGCTTGCCTTCGGGAGTTTCGCCGCGCGCGCGCGCGTTGGTGGCGCAATGGCGTGCCGAAAGCATACGCGATCGTGACATTGTCGTTCGCGCGCTGAAGATGTTTCGCGAACAGCCGTTCGTTTATACGCTTTCGCCGGTGCCGTTGGACGCCGACCCCGTGGATCAATTTCTTTTTGAAACGCGCAGTGGCTTCTGCGAGCACTACGCATCCGCTTTCACCTTCCTCATGAGAGCTGCGGGCATTCCTGCGCGGGTGGTGACCGGTTACCTGGGAGGCGAGGTCAATCCGTTGGACGGATACGTCGTGGTGCGACAGGCTGATGCCCATGCCTGGTCTGAGGTCTGGTTGCCTGGCGAGGGCTGGGTCAGGATAGATCCCACTGCAGCCGTATCGCCGTTACGCGTCGAGCGCGGACTGGCGGAAGCACTACCGGCGATTGACAGGCCATTACTGGCCCGCGGTACCTTTGAATGGCTAAAGCAGGCAAGGTATGCGTGGGATGCAGCCGCAAACAACTGGAATCAATGGGTGCTTGGCTACAATCCGGATCGCCAGATGCGTTTTCTCGGACAGATGGGGCTTAGCAACGCGAACTGGCAAAACATGGTGATCATTCTGACCGTGATCAGTGGCTCCATCATGCTTGCGTTGGGTCTGGCGCTGCTATTGCGACTCGAAAGCCGACGTCCGGATCCCGTGCAGCGCCTCTATTTGGCCTATTGCGATGCGCTGGCAAAGCGCGGCGCCGCCCGCCATCCAAGCGAAGGGCCCCGGGATTTTGCCGCCAGAGTGTCGATGCAATTTCCCGAAATCAAGGCATCAGCGCAAAAGGTAACCGCTCTGTACGTTGCGCTTCGCTACGGAACAGGCGAGCACAGCGGCAAACTTGAAGAGATGCGCGAAGCGGTGAGAAAGGTCAGGCAGCGCGCCTGATCCTGGCGTCAATCAAGGCTGGCTTCCGGCGCCGTACCCCATAAGACATCCGCCACTCCTTGTGAACAGAGCAACTTTGTTTCACGAGGCGCGCTCGGGAAGATATTGAAGCGGATCAATTGGCTTGCCAAGACGGCGGATCTCGAAATGCAAGACAATACGATCACTGTCGGTATTGCCGATTTCAGCAATCTTTTGCCCCTTGGCGACCGTCTGTCCTTCCTTGACCAGTATCTGGCTGTTATGGGCATACACGCTGAGATAAGACTCATTGTGTTTGACGATGATGAGCTTGCCGTAACCACGTAGTCCACTTCCGCTATATACCACCTTACCCGGCGCTGCTGCCATGACGGGCTGGCCTGTTCGACCTTCTATTCCGACTCCTTTTTTGATTGGTCCCTCGCCAAATCCGTACAATACTTTCCCTTGCGCTGGCCACTCCCAAATCATCCTGGCGTCGCTGACCGGGGGCTCGCCTTGCGAAGTTCCGGGGGTAGGCGGAGTTGTTGTGCGGACAACGGGTGCTTTGGCAACCACCGCTACGCTGGGAGATGGAGTAGCTGCAAGCGCCTCCGGCTTTGGCGTGCCAAGCTTTAATTGCGCCAGCGCCTGCTCCGAGTAAGGCAGCTTTCGTGCTTTGGGTTCCGAAAAAAGCGGTACCGTCACTTGCAGTGGTACCTCGAGTGCAACCGGCTGAGGGTTAGTTGATTCTCCGACGCTGTCTGGAGCAAACAGCCTCAGACGTTGATCGATTTTTATCAGCGCCGGATCTGCCAGATTGTTCCAGGCCGCCAGTTCTCGATAATCCTGACCATAGTCGAGCGCTATGCTATACAGCGTATCTCCCTTGCGGACGGTGTGATATTCGGGTCGCCAGTCACCTTCACGATAGGCTTTGGTTGTCGGCTCGTCCGCCGCGTGCTGTGGTGGTGTTGAGTTGGATGGCTTGTCATTTTTTGGCGGAGTCACCGGTACCGGTGAACTCGCCGGCTGTGCAGGCGTCTGCGTCGCAGGTTTCTGCTGAGGAGATGGTGGCGGCGTAGGCGTAACAGTTTGCTGTTGCGGTGGTGCTGGCGTAGGAGTGACAGGTTGCTGTTGCGGTGGTGAAGGCAATGCAGCCGTGGTTGCCGGTTTGACAGCAGCATTGGCATTCGGCGAACGCTCTATTACCGGCGCGGCAGTCAGGGCCGAGCCGCAGCCAGCGACAAGTACCAGTGTCAGCGCTGCTGGAATTCGATAACTAACCATGTGTAGTGTTGAAAGCGGCGTCACGCCGATACTCCGGCGATCAACGGCACAAATTTCACTTCATCCAAAACTGATTGTTCAAAACCGTCCGCGTGGCGTACTACAAGTACCAGGCGCTGTTCTCGCGTACCTAACGGCAAAACCATCCGCCCTCCTTCCCCCAGCTGTTCTGCGAGCATCTCCGGCAAATGAGTCGCCGCGGCAGACATTACTATTGCGTCAAACGGAGCATGCTCTTTGAGTCCCGCATGCCCGTCACCATGTTTCAGTTTTATATTGCGAAGGCCGAGTCCACGCAAACGTACTCTGGACTTCGAAATAAGCCCGGCGAGCCGTTCCACAGAAAACACTTCGCGCGCCACACGTGACAATACCGCTGCTTGGTAACCGCATCCAGTTCCGATTTCCAGGATCTTGACCAGTTCGCGACCACCACGTGCGAGTTCAACCATGCGCGCCACGGTAAAAGGATTGGAAATGGTCTGGCCGAAACCGATCGGCAGTGCCAGGTCGTCATAAGCGCGGCTTGCAAGCGCCTCATCAACGAAAATATGGCGCGGTATTTCAGTCATGGCTTTCAAAACGACTTCGTCCTTCACGCCCTGGTCGCGCAAGCGTTCAATCATCCGCATGCGCGTGCGCTGTGAAGTCATGCCTATGCCGGCATTCCTGTTATTCATCTGCCAGGAGCACTTCCCACCCTGCGTACTGATGCACCCTCATGTGAGTGCGGGTTCCACGAGCCAGGTGTTAATTCGATCGAGGCTGTTGTACTGGGTGAGATCAATTTGTAGCGGCGTTACCGAGACCTTGCGATGGGCAACTGCATGAAAATCCGTACCTGAACCCGCATCCTGCGCATCACCAGCAGCGCCGACCCAATAGACTGTTTCGCCGCGCGGATTCGTCGACTTTACGACTCCCTCGGCTTTATGCCGCCGACCAAGTCTCGTCACTTCGGTGCCTTCAAGTTGATCATAGGCAAGATCAGGCACGTTGACATTGAGCAGCATTGGACAGAGGGGTCTATCGCGAAAGCGCTCGAATAATTCGCAGGCAATGCGAGCTGCGGTCTCATAGTTGCGTGCGGTTTTGCTGGCAAGGGAGATCGCAATGGACGGGATGCCCAATAGAAATCCTTCCGTTGCGGCCGCCACGGTACCCGAATAAATGGTGTCGTCGCCCATATTTGCACCGTGATTGATGCCCGATATCACGATATCCGGGATCTCGTCGAGAAGTCCAGTCACCGCCAAATGCACGCAGTCCGTCGGCGTGCCATTGACGTAGCGGAAACCATTGTGGGACTGCCTTACAATTAAAG
>DATMZQ010000461.1:0-3345 GCA_035573615.1 Burkholderiales bacterium
ATCTACGAAGGCACCACAGGAATTCAAGCGAACGACTTGGTCGGCCGGAAGATCGCTTACGAAAAGGGTTCAACCATAAATATCCTGTTGGCTGAGATGCGGGCTGTCGATGCAAAACTCGCCAAAGTTGGCCACCCTGGCCTGGTGGTGATTCGCCGCGCGCTCGGGGAAGGCGTGGCGGCGTTATCTGAAGCGACCGACTGGCTACTTTCTACTTTTCCGAACAACATGAAAGCGGCATCCGCCGGCGCCGTTCCCTTTCTGAAACTTTTTGGCACCGTTGCGGGGGGGTGGCAAATGGCGCGTGCTGCTTTGATAGCCAAGAGCAGGCTCGATGAAAATGCAGAGGACTACGATTTCTATCGGGCCAAAATCGGAACCGCGCGATTTTATGCCGAACATATCCTGCCGCTTGCGGCCGCGTACAAGCATGAGATCGTGCATGGTTCAACTAGCGTACTCGCACTGGAAGAGGCTCAATTTTGAGGGAAGCATCAAAGCGGCGTGATGACGATGCTAACGTCGCTGGAAAAGAAAGAATTCTTCCACGGAGCGACCGGCAATTCGCAGTTTCGTTGGTCCGCCAGTCCAGAAATGCATGCAACGTTCGGCAACGTCGCATGTTAAAGCCAACCGATTTGGAAATAGGAGAAACAGCATGAACGCTATTCTTTGGTTCATCGCCGCTGCCAGCGTGTTATGGATCCTGGCGTTTCTCCGTGCCGGTACTGCGACGTGGGCTATCACCATCGGTCTCTATCTCGTTGCCTTGACGCAATGGTCTGGCGCAGGCGGCTCGACGAAGGCGGCATTATGGACCGCATTCCTCATCGTGGCCGCACTTCTGATGGTTCGTCAACTGCGGCGCGCCCTTATTAGTGATCCGCTTCTTAACTGGTTTCGAAAGGCCCTTCCGCAGGTATCGCAAACCGAACAGGAAGCGCTTGATGCGGGGACCGTATGGTGGGATGGCGAATTATTCAGCGGCCAACCGGACTGGAACAAATTATTCGGAACGCCAAAACCCCGCCTCACTCCCGACGAGCAGGCCTTTCTTGACGGGCCGGTGGAGGAGGTATGCCGCCTTTGTAACGAATGGGAAATTTCTCACGAGCTCAATGATCTGCCGCCGCATGTATGGCAATTTGTCAAGGATCGCGGCTTCATGGGAATGATCATTCCAAGGCAGTACGGCGGCCTGGGGTTCTCTGCATATGCGCACTCCCAAGTTGTACAGAAGCTCGCGACGCGCAGCGCGACCGCTTGTGTATCGGTCATGGTCCCGAACTCGCTCGGGCCAGCGGAACTTTTGCTGCATTACGGGACGCCTGAACAAAAAAATTACTATCTCCCACGTCTGGCGCAGGGCCTGGAGACCCCTTGCTTTGCATTGACTGGTCCGGAAGCCGGCTCGGATGCTGGTTCAATTCCCGATTTCGGCATCGTATGCAAGGGATTGCACGATGGGCGCGAGGTGTTGGGCATCCGCGTGACGTGGGAAAAACGATACATAACGTTGGGCCCGGTCGCAACGCTGCTCGGTCTTGCATTCAAATTGTACGATCCCGAAAAATTGCTGGGGAAGGAACTGGACATCGGCATTACGCTCGCATTGATACCGACGAAGCACCCCGGTGTGAACATCGGCCGCCGACACTTGCCGATGAATGCTTCATTCATGAATGGTCCTAACTGGGGCAGGGATGTTTTCATTCCGCTTGACTGGGTAATAGGCGGGCGCGAATTCGCGGGTCAGGGCTGGCGCATGTTGATGGAGTGCCTTGCGGCCGGACGCTCAATTTCCCTTCCTTCATCGAGCGCCGGTGCGGCGAAACTGGCATTACTTACCACCAGCGCGTACAGCAGAGTGCGCAGCCAATTCAAGATTCCTATTGGAAAGTTCGAAGGTATTGAGGAAGTCCTGGCGAGGATGGCGGGCAATACCTATGCGATCGACGCCGTTCGCACCATGACGGCAGGTGCGGTGGACCTTGGCGAAAAGCCCTCTGTCATTTCTGCAATCGTCAAATACCACTGCACCGAGCGCAGCCGCCAGGTCATTAACGACGCGATGGATGTGCACGGCGGCAAAGGCATTTGTCTTGGACCGAACAATTACCTTGGCGGCGCGTATCAGCAAATACCGATCGGAATTACCGGCGAAGGTGCAAACATCCTCACCCGTAGCATGATGATATTCGGCCAAGGTGCCATCAGGTGCCATCCGTACTTGCTAAAGGAAATCGCAGCGACGCGCAATCCGGATATCGAGCAGGCTGGAAGCCAATTTGACGCTGCTTTCTGGCAGCATGTGCGCTTCGTTGCATGTAACGCGGCCCGATCGCTGTGGCATGGAATTACCGCTGCCCGCCTGATCAATGTTCCGGGCGCTCTGGAGTTGCGCAGCTACATACGGCAAATTTCAAGGCTATGCGCGAGCTTTGCTTTTGCCTCCGACATAACGATGTTGCTGCTGGGAGGCGACCTGAAGCGGCGTGAGAAATTATCGGCTCGTCTCGGCGATATCCTGAGCCAACTTTATATCGTTTCTACGGTGCTGAAACGATATGAAGATGACGGGCGGCCAACGGCCGACTTGCCATTGATCAAATGGGCGATTGAGGACTGCTTGACTCGTATTCAGGATGCGTTTTATGGCGTCTTTCTGAATTTTCCGAGTCGGATCTTGGGATTCATACTGCGCGTGTCGATTTTCCCGTGGGGAAAATCATTCAGGGCACCTCGCGACTATCTGGGACACCAAATCGCAAGATTACTGCTGGAAATCTCACCGACCCGCGAACGCCTGACCTCCAACGTTTTCATATTGCGGCATGAAGAGGATCCGGTGGGCCGTCTTGAACTGGCCATGCAATTGGCTGCCGCCGGTGACGCGGCGGAAGCCAAAGTGCGAAGTGCCGTCAAGGCGGGCGTAATCGACGGGATGACCGAGCCAGAGCGCATTGCTTCGGCCATCGAAAAGCGAATCATTACCACCGCAGAGGCTGTCCAGTTCCAGCGCTTCAGCGCGCTGCGCCGTGCCTGCATTATGGTGGACGATTTCCCTCACGATATCGGCCGGTCACAGGCGGCACGTGAGTCCGCCAGCATAACGGCGCTGGCAGCCCCATCACAAAAGACTGCCGCATGAGCGGCTGCAGTAAATCTCTTACTGGCGGAGTGACATAGCAACGATTGTCCTCAACCGGCCGCACGTGTTGAACGCTATGGACGCAGAGATGATGCGTGAAATGCGCCGCATCACAGAAGCGGTTGAACGGGATGCCTCTGTTCGCGCAGCGATCCTCGCGAGCGTACACGGGGCAGTTGCAGGGACCGGCTTCA
>DATMZQ010000462.1:0-11212 GCA_035573615.1 Burkholderiales bacterium
TTACTTAAGTCTTTGGATTTGCAAAATAGGGCAGGATTGCCATGCTTCGCGCGACGCTCGATCTTTTAACTAGATCGCTTTGTCACGGAAGGAGTAAGGATAGCTACCGCAAGTACATTCTGCAACGAGCTTTACAAAAAATCGTCACACTGCGAATGGTGCACGCTGACGGAATACCAAGAATAATCTAAAAGAAACAAATTGGAATCTCGGACAGTGCTATATGTGCTTGAGGTTTGGGTTGTTCCGAAACGCACGGTAGTTCATGAGCAAAAGTGCCAGCCATCGTCTTTTAACTCGTATTTAGCCGTTATCGCTTGGTCTTGCCTCACCCGTCGCTTGAACGCAGTTGCGCAATTGTTCAGCAGAATGAGATTCGATTTCGCCGCGAGAGTATAGATGCAGCACATAACCTCACGACACAACGCGCTCTACAAGCAGGCACGCAAGCTCACAGGCTCAGCACGCGAGCGACACAAACAGGGTCGGATTGTTATGGACGGCACGCGCTTGATCAGGGCGTATGCCGATCAATTCGGCTTGAACGATTCCATGCTGTTCGTAAGCCAGCACGGTGCGACGCATCCGGACATCCAACAGATTCTGAAGACGCGTTCTGCTCAGCAGACCTACTCGCTCTCCGATGCTCTTTTCGGAGAAATCGCGCAAGTTGTCACACCAGAAGGCATCATCGCCATCGCGGACACGCCGCAAGTCCCGCCCAAAACATCCGACGATTTTCGTGTACTGCTGGAAGGCGTACAGGACCCTGGAAACCTGGGCGGTCTGCTCAGGACTGCGGCGGCCGCAGGTGCTACTTCTGCTGACCTGACCAATGGGTGTGCCGATGCGTGGTCGCCAAGGTCGCTAAGAGGCGGCATGGGTGCGCAGTTCGTGCTCTGCATGAGGGAACGTACGACGCTTGCCACTTCACTGGCAGATTTTCACGGCACCGTGATCGGCACCAGCGCGCGCGCGGAAAAAGCAATTTATGACATTGATCTGTCCGGCCCAGTAATGATGATTTTCGGCAACGAAGGCAAAGGATTACCGGATGAAGTACTGTCTATGGCTCATCAACTCGCGCGTGTGCCGATGGCCGGTCCTATCGAGTCTCTAAACGTGGCCGCTGCCGCAGCGATCTGTTGCTTTGAAAGGCTACGCCAGACGCGGGTGTCAGCGGGCAAGTCGTTCAGGCGGTGAGGGGATGCCCTAGCGCTCAACTGCGCAGGCCTTTATCGTTGTACTCGGACGGCCTTCGAAGGTCCCGTAGCCGTCAAATTATTTTTTCCCCGCAATGTAGATCAGTGGGCTCCTGAACCGGAATACCGTCCCAGGCAGCGATAAATCCCTGGAGTTGTTCCGACGTCCCCGGCGAAAAGTAATACCAATCGCCGCCATCGGGGAAGCTCTTCCGGACAACATGGCATTTTAGTACCCCCCCCCAAGCTGCGAAAGCTCTTTGAAAAGCAGATTTTGGAGCCCGACGCCGCCTGCCCGCTTGGGCAAGTGGAGTTTGATGCAGTGCCATCCCATGTTTGAAGGTCTTTGTTATCGTAATCGGGTGGGAGATTGTACTTGGAGGGGCAAACTATCGCATGTGTGTCAACGCACTGAAACCACGCGTAACTTTGTTGTTGAGGGTGCTGGATAACTGGAAGTCCCAACCGTTTTTGCACGCTTGATTTTTCGCAACGTCCCACGATTTTAAAGTCAACAAGGCCGACCCAAGAATTCCGTAAGGGTGTCGCGCGAACTTTGCGCCTACAGGCCTCCACGGGCCTTTTTGTATTCTGCTATAGCGCTTGAAGAATTACCGAGATGATGCTGAAAGGGCAGAAGTTAGGGCCAATTCGAATGGCCGAAACAGACGCTATCTTAAAGTATTTTATTAATTTAACATAATATACATTATGCGCATTTTAAACCTACTTGGTTCATCAAGAAACCTTCGTTGCGCTCCGAAACAATCTGAAGAAATTGCGTGTAGTTGCTTCAGCTACGGCTTCAGTCGAGATTCCCTTGAGCCGGCCAATTTCCTCGGCGACGAAGCGTACATAAGCCGGTTGATTGGTCTTGCCCCGAAATGGAATGGGCGCCAGGTACGGTGAATCAGTTTCGATCAGGAGATAATCCAAAGGCACGTCGCGCGCGACTTCCTTGAGTGCCTTCGCATTCCTGAACGTCACGATTCCGGAAAATGAAATCATGAAGTTCATATCCATGGCTTGATAAGCGACCTCGGCGGTTTCCGTGAAGCAATGCATAACGCCACCGACTTCCGCAGCCGTTTCCTCGCGCATGATGCGCAGCGTGTCACCCGCGGCCTCCCGCGTATGCACGATCAATGGTTTCCCGACTTGCCTGGCAGCGCGAATGTGCGTGCAAAAGCGCTCTTGCTGCCAACCGGTATCGCCTTCAACGCGGTAATAATCCAGGCCCGTTTCACCGATGGCGACGACCTTGGGGTGCCTGGCCAAGCTTGTTAGCCTGGCCTCATCAGGCTCTTCTCCCGACCGGTCGTCGGGATGTACACCAACCGATGCAAATATGTTGGGAAAGCGTTCGGCGAGGCCGAGCACCTCAGGAAACGATTCAAGATTCACTGAAACACATAGGGCGTGACTAACCTTGTTCGCAGACATCGCGCCAAGTACGCCGGCGATATCGGCAGCCAGATCCGGGAAATTTATGTGGCAGTGGGAATCGACGAACAATTCAATAGCCCCAGGGACAGCAATGCAGTCGCCAGTTTATTGATTTGGGAAACCAGCGAGAAGATCTTCCATGGCCAGCCGCTTGTTGAGGGGATGCTCTGCTATGCGGCCAAATCGAACGATGGCGTCATACCACTTCATGAGTTCATATGCAGAGAGGCTACCCGCTAGTTTCTGCAGGGTTGATGTGTAATCGAGGTGATAACGCACGCTTGCTCCCGATTGAACGGCCGCGATGTCATAAACCCATTGAGACAGCAACGTCGCCGCGAGCGCACCATCGATGTCCTGCGCATACTCCGCAACGCGCAATGCATCGAACGAGCCACTGCCAAGCGCGTCCAGCAAAACCTTCCGTTGCAGCCAAAATTGCTCATCCCCGGCCCGATCAATTGCGGCCAGCGGAGCATACCCTCCCTGGGCCAGCGCCAGTTCCGCCTCCTCTATCCCCTGCTCTCTCAACCAATCCAACGCCGGCTGCCGATCGGGAAGGCCAAACGCGACCTGGAAACAGCGGCTTCGTATTGTGGCCAGCAAGCGCTCGGGCTGATGGCTCACCAACAAGAAAAACGTGTTTCCTGGCGGTTCTTCGAGTATTTTGAGTAAGGCGTTGGCGGCAGCTGGCAACATGGATTCAACCGGCATAATGCATACAACCTTTGCGCCACCGCGATGCGCCGTGATGGTCACAAAATCCAGCAGGGTTCGAACTTTGTCCACCGAGATGTGACGGCTCTGTTTCTTTGCCGGTTGCAGTTCGTCATCAGCGAAAGCCTGAGTTTCATCTTCGAATCCGATTTCGAGCATGCGTAAATCAGGATGGTTCCCGACCCGATAAAGAAGGCACGACGGGCACGTCCCGCACGCTTCCAATTTGTCCCTATGCGCTTCGCATAACAAACCCTGCGCAAGGAAAAGCGCGGTAGCACGCTTGCCCAACCCTCGTCTTCCTGTCAAAAGCAACGCCCGGGGCAGCGCTGTCGCGCTGCGCGGTAACCTCGCGAGCAACGGCGCGACCCAGGGATAAGTCAGGTTTTCCATTTCGACAACGTCAGCGTGAATTGCTTCGCCAGTTCTGCCTGAATTTGCGCAATGGCACCAGCGCCATCGACGCGCAAGAATCTGTCGGGAGACTCTTTCAATCGTTCAAGGTACGCCGCGCGAACTCGGGTAAAAAATTGCGCATCTTCGCGTTCAAACCGGTCGGGAGATTTGATACGGGCGACCCGCTCGTGACTTACTTCCGCACTGACATCGAACAGCACTGTAAGATCCGGTTCCAGACCGGGATGCACCCAGGCCTCCAGCGCAGCTAGTTTGGCATGGTCGACGCCTCGTCCGCCGCCCTGATAGGCAAAGCTGGCATCCGTGAAGCGATCACAGAGCACACAATCTCCCCGCCGCAAAGCCGGCATGATTACCTCTTCCAGATGTTGCCGCCTAGCGGCAAACATCAGCAGGGCCTCCGTTTCAGGATGAATCGGCTCCTTCGCGTTTAACAACACCTCACGCAGTTCTTCGCCCAGCCTCGTACCGCCGGGTTCTCGCGTGGAAATCACGGAAAGCCCACATTCCTGCAGATAATTGGCGCTCCATGCCATGTGGGTACTTTTACCCGCGCCATCGATACCCTCGAGGGTAATGAACAATCCGCGCTTCAACGGTGAAGCTGGAACTTGTTCACGGCGCGGTTGTGGTCCGCGAGATTGGATGAGAACTCATGGCTACCGTCCCCACGCCCTACGAAATACAGTACCGAGCTTTTCGCGGGGTTCAGTGCTGCCCAGATGGATGCCTCTCCCGGCATCGCAATGGGCGTTGGGGGAAGGCCATATCGCGTGTAGGTGTTGTATTTCGTGTCATTTACCAGATCACGGCGATGCAAATTACCATCGAACGCAGCACCCAAGCCATAAATGATGGTTGGATCGGTCTGCAGCCGCATGCCGCGTCGTAGCCGGTTGACGAATACTGCCGAGACCAGTTGCCTTTCGTCGCTGCGGCCAGTCTCTTTTTCAACGATGGATGCAAATATCAACGCTTCATATTCATTTCTTAAGGGCAACCCTGCGGCGCGCTGTCCCCACAGAGTTTGCACTTTCGATTGCATGCGGAGATAAGCCTGCTTCAGCAGTGCGAGGTCGCTGGATGCCACGGCGAAATAGTAGGTATCCGGGAAAAACAATCCTTCGGGGGACGACTTATCTATGGCGAGCCGCTGCAATATCTGTGCATCTGACAGGCCGGCGCTGTCATGTTTTATAGCCGGGTGTGTATCCAGAGCGCTTCGCAGCTGAGCAAACGTCCAGCCTTCGATGAATTTGACTTCGGCTTGCGCAAACTCGCCTTTGACGATTTTTTCCAATAGCTGATAGGGTGCAATGCGTGGCCCTACTTCGTAACTTCCCGCTTTGATTTCTCCTGCGGCACCCATGAGGCGGGCGAGGGCCTGGAAACTCCACTGGTCCGAAACCAGTCCTGCTTGTGCAAGCTGGTCTGAAATACTGCGGAGACTCCTCCCATGGTCGACATTGAAGGTCCGCACATTTGACGGAACATCAATCGCATGAAAAGCGAAATACGTTAGCCAGGCAGCCGCGCAACCCGCTAGCAGAACGCACGCCAGCAGGCCTGCACGCAAGAGCCGCATGAATGTCCATCTGGGTGCCGGCAGGAAGAGATTTCGATTTGCCATGCTAACAACGTCACCACGAAACCATGATTGTTACTCTAACGCGCCAGATTGGCCGAATCCCCGGTGGGAATTGCGGCATCCGTCTATTGGTCGAATGTCCGCAGCACCAGCGTGCCGTTGGTACCACCAAATCCGAAGGAATTAGACAAGGAAACTTTGATTTTCATCTGCCTGGCGGTATTCGGCACGTAATCAAGATCACATTCCGGATCCTGATTGAACATGTTGATCGTTGGCGGAGCCACTTTGTCATTCATGGCCATGATCGTAAATACGGCTTCGACGCCGCCAGCTGCACCCAGCAAGTGGCCAGTGCTGGACTTGGTGGAACTAATGGCCAGTTTTTTTGCGTGATCTCCGAAACAGCGCTTCACCGCGATTGTTTCCGCGAGATCACCCAGCGGCGTGGAGGTGCCGTGCGCATTAATATAGTCCACTTCCGTTGGATTAACCCCGGCATTGCGCATTGCATTCATCATGCCGCGCGCAGCCCCGGCACCGTCTTCACAGGGAGCCGTGATGTGATGCGCGTCCGCACTGACGCCATAGCCGACGAGTTCGCAATAAATTCGTGCCCCGCGCGCTTTCGCGTGTTCCAGTTCCTCAAGAACAACCACACCGGCACCCTCGCCAAGAACGAATCCATCCCGGTCGGTATCCCACGGCCGGCTGGCCGTAGCAGGATCGTCATTGCGCGTGCTGAGTGCCCGCGCCGCTGAAAACCCGCCTATGCCAAGCGCGCAGACTGTCGATTCGGAACCGCCCGCGACCATGACATCAGCATCGCCATACTCGATGAGACGACCGGAATCCCCGATGCAATGATTAGCCGTGGTGCAAGCTGTAACCATCGCGAGACACGGGCCCTTGAAGCCATACATGATCGACAGATTCCCGGAAATCATGTTGATAATGGCGCCAGGAATGAAAAACGGAGAAATCTTTCGCGGCCCGCCCTCCAGCATGGCTTTGTGTGTTTCTTCGATCAGGGATAACCCCCCGATACCGGACCCAACGTTGATGCCGACTCGTTCAGCGTCTTTCGGATGAGCTTCCAGTCCGGCATCTTTGATGGCTTCAGCCGCGGCGGCGATTCCGTAATGGATGAACAGGTCGACCCGGCGCGCCTCCTTCGGCGTCAATACTGTGCCGATGTCGAATCCTTTCACCTCGCCTGCAATTTGGGATGCAAACGGTGATGCATCAAATCGGGTAATCCGTGTCACTCCGGACTTACCTGCCTGAATGTTGCTCCACGCTTCCTTGACGCTGTTTCCGACCGGGCAGACAGTACCCAAACCGGTTACGACAACTCGGCGTCTAGACAACGGAACTCCAGGTTGGAAAGAATATCGGGAACGTTCAGTTTAGGTGTGCCTTGATGTAGTCGATCGCCTGCTGGACAGACGTGATCTTTTCCGCTTCTTCATCGGGGATCTCGCACTCGAACTCCTCTTCAAGTGCCATGACTAACTCTACGGTGTCGAGTGAATCGGCCCCGAGGTCATCAACAAAAGTTGATTCTATCTTCACATCAGCCTCATTCACGCCTAGCTGCTCGGCAACGATTTTCTTGACGCGCTGTTCTACGGATTCCATTAATGTCCCTTCCCTTTTGCTTGAAGATTCTATTGCGTGACTTCCGTACCTTGTTAAGGCGCCTGCAGCAAAAACACGCGGCACATTCTACCAAAGTTGCATGCCGTACGGCATCAATCCATATACATGCCACCATTGACATGCAGGGTGCTTCCCGTCACATACGCAGCTCCATCGGAGCAGAGGAAGGCTACCGCAGCAGCAATCTCCCCGGCCTGTCCAAAGCGGCCTAGCGGGATATGCCCCAGCAAAGCTTTCTTTTGCTCTTCAGGCAATGCACGCGTCATGTCGGTATCTATGAATCCTGGGGCGATACAGTTTACCGTGATGTTGCGGCTACCCACTTCCTTCGCCAAGGATTTGCTAAATCCGACGACACCAGCTTTTGCGGCCGCGTAGTTCACTTGGCCCGCGTTGCCCATTGATCCGACTACGGAAGTGATATTAATGATGCGACCAAAATGGGCTTTCATCATCGAGCGTATAACCAGCTTACTCAAACGGAATACCGACTTGAGGTTGGTCTCCATTATTTCGTCCCACTCCGTGTCCTTCATGCGCAACAGCAAATTGTCCCGGGTGATTCCGGCATTATTTACCAGAATTGCCACGGAACCATGCTGGGACTCGATCGCAGCAAATACAGCTTGGGTTTCCGCGCCATTATTGACGTTGAGTTTGTACCCGTTACCTTTGAAGCCGGCGTCCCGAAGATAGGTTGATATGCCAGCTGCGCCGCTTTCGCTCGTTGCAGTTCCTGCGATCGTTGCACCGGCTTCGGCGAGGCCGAGCGCTATCGCCTGGCCTATTCCCCTGCTTGCTCCGGTTATGAGCACGACTTTGCCATCGAGCATTGGTATCCCCTACTTCAGCGCAATCAATGCTGCCTGAAAAGCCGATTCGTCTGCGAATGAAATAACCGGTGTTTCCGGCGCTATTCTTTTGTTCAGTCCTGCCAAAACTTTTCCCGGACCGCATTCGACTATATGTGTTGCGCCGGCGGATAACATTGCGCGAATCGTATCGACCCAGCGTACCGGCTGATAAAGTTGCCGCACCAAGGCATCTCGAAGATCCTGTACTGAGCTGGCGCTCCGGACAGTGGCATTATGAAGTACTGGAACGGTCGACATCCTGATAGCGACGCTCTTTAGCCTTTCTCGCATGCGCTCGGCCGCAGGCCGCATCAGACTGCAATGCGAAGTTACGCTCATAGGAAGCATTATCGCTCGCTTGGCTCCCTTTCCCTTGGCAATGTCCATAGCGCGTTCGACCGCCCCTTTATGTCCGGCGATCACTACTTGAGCCGGAGAATTGAAATTTGCAGCTTCAACGGTTTGGCCTGGCTCGCTGGCTTCTGCGCAAGCATCCTCAACCTCGGCATCCTCCAGGCCAAGAATCGCCGCCATTGCGCCAACATTCTCGGGTACCGCTTCCTGCATCGCCTGTGCTCTATAACGCACCAGCGATACCGCCTCGGCGAAGTCCATCGCATCCCCCGCCACCAAGGCGCCATATTCGCCGAGGCTATGGCCTGCAGCGATTATTGGCAAAGTCCCGTAATGAGACTTCCACGCCCGATAGAGCGCTGTGTCAGCCGCCAGCATTACAGGTTGAGTATTGATCGTCAGACTGAGCGCATCGGCCGGCCCCTCCTGAACCAGCTTCCAGAGGTCGTCGCCGACCACATCGGAAGCCTCGGAGAAGGTTTCCCGCACCATGGCCAGATCCGCAAAGGATCTCATCATGCCAACCGATTGCGATCCCTGCCCCGGAAATACAAACGCTGCTTTCATATTTACCAGCGCAGCAGCGCAGCGCCCCAGGTAAAGCCACCACCTACGCCTTCCAGCAGCAGCATCTGACCGTCCACGATGCGACCGTCCTTCACCGCTTCGTCCAGCGCAAGGGGAATGGATGCAGCAGATGTATTGCCGTGATGATGCACGGTTACGATGACTTTTTCTTTCGGCAGGCCAAGCTTCCTGGCAGTCGCTTCCATGATCCTGATATTGGCCTGATGCGGAATAAACCAGTCAACATCGGAGATTGTTAAGCCCGCCGCCTGCAGAACCTCATTGGCCCCTTCTTCAAAGACGCGAACTGCAAATTTGAACACGGCGCCGCCATCCATGTGCACGAAAGGCGAACCCCATACTTTTCCGCCGTTTACGCTGCCCGGTACACAGAGCATGTCCTTGTGGCGGCCATCGGCATGCAGTCTGCTTTCAATAATTCCGGGTTTGTCGCTGGCCACCACAATCACCGCGCCAGCCCCGTCTCCAAACAATACGCAGGTGCCGCGGTCGCTCCAGTCCAAAATGCGCGAGTACACTTCAGTTCCGACGATCAGTACTTTTTTCGCTTTGCCGGCACGGACGAACAGGTCCGCAATGCTGAGCGCATAGACGAACCCGCTGCAGACCGCCTGCACATCGAACGCGGGACAACCGGCCGCCTCGAGCTTCGCCTGCAGGATGCACGCGGTACTCGGAAAGATCATGTCTGGTGTCGTGGTTGCAACGATGATCAGGTCAATCTCCGCCGCATCCAGGCCAGCCATCTTCAATGCTCGTTGCGCCGCCGGAAGCGCCAGATCGCTGGCAAGCTGGCCGTCAGCTGCCACGTGACGGCTGCAGATACCGGTGCGCGTTCGAATCCATTCATCGGAGGTGTCCAGCGTGCGGGCGAGATCGTCATTGGTCACGATCCGGTCAGGCAAATAACTTCCTGTGCCCACAATACGAGAGAACATCAGGCGGCCCTTTGATGGATGGTCGCCAGGCGGTCGCTTATGCCACGAAGAACATCGTGGCGGGCTTCTTCGTACGCCCGCTGGATCGCAAAACGAAACGCGAAACTATCTGCAGAGCCATGGCTCTTGACCACAATGCCCTTGAGACCGAGCAGACTCGCGCCATTGTATCGCCGGTGATCGACGCGCCGACGAAAAGCATTGATCACCGGCAAGGCCACCGCACCCGTGATTTTCGTGAATAGATTGCGCTGGAATTCTTCACGCAGATAGGCTGCGAGCATTTGCGCCAGGCCCTCGGATGTTTTGAGCGCGACATTACCGACAAATCCATCGCACACGATGACATCGGTGGTGCCCTTGTAAATATCCGTGCCTTCTATGTTTCCGTAGAAATTAAGTCCGCTTTCCCGCAACAAGTCCGCCGCCTGCTTGACTACTTCATTGCCCTTTATTTCTTCTTCCCCGATATTGAGCAGGCCCACTGATGGGCGGTCGATATGATCCACAGCGCTGACAAGAGAAGAGCCCATTACACCGAACTGCAGCAGATGATTCGCGCTGCAGTCAACGTTTGCGCCCAGATCGAGCACACAGGTATGACCTCGTAGCGTTGGCAGAAAGGACGCAATTGCCGGCCGGTCGATGCCCGGCAGCATCTTCAGCACGAATCGGGAAATGGCCATCAGCGCGCCGGTGTTTCCGGCGCTGACGCACGCCTGCGCATCCTGAATTTTCAGCGCATCAATGGCGATCCGCATGGAGGATTCGCGTTTCCCACGCAAGGCAGATGCAGGCGCTTCATCCATGGCGATGGTCTCGGGTGCTGACCGGATCTGGATACGGTCCCGGATGGAAGCCGCTGTGCCCTTTAGTTCGGATTCGAGAATCTCAGGCAAACCGACCAGAAGGATGCGCGTGTCTTCCGTCTCTGCCAGAAATGAAATCGCAGCCGGCACCGTCACGTGCGCGCCGTAATCGCCACCCATGCAATCAATTGCTACGGTAGTCAATGCTTATTGGACCGGTTTATCGCGACAACAGCGGACGATGCTCGCATGCAATGCGCGTATTTTGCACCAGACAGACCTGGAAACCGGGATATGACAGGGAGCACAGCTGCGCGATATGGGCAGCCAAAGCCAGCGAGTCGCTATTCGCCCTTGGTCTTGACAACTTTTTTGCCGCGATAAAATCCGTTCGGACTGATGTGATGCCGCAGATGCGTTTCGCCCGTAGTTGGTTCTACTGCGAGGGTCGGATTAGTCAGGAAATCGTGCGACCGGTGCATACCGCGCTTGGACGCCGATTTCTTGTTCTGCTGAACTGCCATGGGTTGCTCCTTATAATCTAATCGTCTACCGGCCCTTCAGCGCTGAAAGCGAACTGAAAGGGGACTTCATTTCGTTCCCATCATTCGCATCTTGTAATGGCGAACAATCCCCT
>DATMZQ010000463.1:0-5274 GCA_035573615.1 Burkholderiales bacterium
TGGGACTACATACCGATGACAACCGGTCCGTCGCTGTACATAACGGACGCTACGGCCCCTATGTGAAACACGGCAAGACCAATGCCACGATCCCGCCGTCCATCGATCCAAGCAAGATTACGCTTGAAGAAGCGCTCGAGTTACTCGCGACAAAAACGGCGAAGGCCGGGAAACCCAAGGCTGGAAAGCAACGAAAGAACGCAGCAAAAATTCAGAAAGATGTTAATTCATCCAGTACGCGCAAAGCTGCTAAACCGGCCATTGGCGCACGCAAGAAAAAGCGAGTTGCCGCAACTGGTAAACGCAAGACTGGTTAACACGCATTAAACGTCCAGGTTACGGACCCCGAGAGCGTTCGATTCGATGAAGGCGCGCCGCGGTTCTACCATGTCGCCCATGAGCGTCGTGAAGATTTCATCGGCGGTGATCGCATCTTCGATTTGCGTCCGTAACAGACGTCGTGACGCAGGATCCATCGTAGTTTCCCACAACTGCTCCGGGTTCATTTCACCCAGTCCTTTGTATCGCTGAATAGCGACGCCTTTCTTCACTTCCTCAAGCAGCCAATCCAATGCCTCCTTGAAGTCGGCCACGCGGTGTTCATGCTCACCGCGCTTGATGAAGGCGCCTTGGCTGATGAGCCCCTGCAGTACATGGGAAGTTTGTACTATCTGAGCATAGTCACCACTGCCAAGAAAATCGCGGTCTAAATAGCCGACTCTCAAATTTCCGTGTTGCATCCGTTTGATGGCCAGTACCTGCGTCTCGTTTTTCGAGTCGTAACTACGCTCAATGACCAGGCCCGGAGCGCGGCACAATTGCATGAGCTGCTGTGCCGAATGGTCGGCCGCCTCCGCATTATCCAAACTGATCTGAGGGTCCCTGAGCAGGGCGGACAGTACAACCGGATCGATTCGCTTTCCCAGCCGCTCTATTACCGCCTCGGCGAGAATGTAAGAGCGCGCAACTTCTTCCAGCGCGTCATTCGCCAGCGGGCCCCGGTCTCCTCCAGGATGAAGCACTGCGTCTTTCAGGGCCAATCGCAACAAATATTCTTTTAGCTCGTGATCGTCCTTTAGGTAACGCTCTTCCTTGCCATGTTTGGCCTTGTAGAGCGGGGGTTGCGCAATGTAGATATGGCCTCGCTCCACCAGATCGGGCATCTGCCTATAGAAAAATGTCAGCAAAAGCGTGCGGATGTGCGACCCATCAACATCTGCATCGGTCATGATGATGATACGGTGATAGCGCAGCTTTTCAGGTTTGTAGTCATCCTTACCGATGCTCGTACCCAGCGCCGTAATCAAGGTTGCGATTTCCTGGGACGATACCAATTTGTCGAATCTGGCGCGTTCGACGTTCAGAATCTTTCCTTTCAGCGGCAAGATAGCCTGAAACTTGCGATCGCGACCTTGTTTGGCAGATCCGCCTGCGGAATCGCCTTCGACAAGATAAAGCTCACAGAGCGACGGATCTTTCTCCTGGCAATCTGCGAGTTTTCCGGGTAGACCGAAACCTTCAAGCACACCCTTGCGGCGAGTCATCTCGCGCGCCTTTCGGGCCGCCTCCCTGGCACGTGCCGCATCAATGATTTTGCTACGATTACTTTAGCATCCGCTGGCTTTTCCAGCAGCCAATCGTGAAGCGTCTTCGAAATCGCATCTTCAACGACCGGGCGCACTTCCGAAGAAACCAGCTTGTCCTTGGTCTGCGATGAAAATTTCGGATCGGGCAACTTCACCGACAGAATACACGTAAGCCCCTCGCGCATATCATCGCCAGTCGTTTCAACTTTGGCTTTCTTGGCAAGCTCGTTGGATTCGATGTACTGGTTCAACGTGCGCGTCATGGCCGCGCGCAAAGCCGTCAAATGCGTACCGCCATCGCGTTGTGGAATATTGTTGGTGAAGCACAGGACCGATTCCTGATATGAATCGTTCCACTGCATTGCGACCTCGACACCGATACCGAGCTGTTCGAACACGGCATGGAAAATATTCGAATGCAGAACAGTCTTGGACCTGTTGATGTACTCCACGAATCCCCTGACACCTCCCGAAAAAGCGAAAACTTCTTCCTTTCCAGTCCGCTGATCCTGTAATTCGATACGCACACCGTTGTTCAGGAAAGACAGTTCGCGGAGCCGCTTTGCCAGTATCTCGTAGTGGAATTCGATGTTTCCAAAAACTTCCGGGCTGGGATGAAAATGGATTTCTGTGCCGCGGCGCTCTGTGGTTCCGATTACCGTCAAGGGCGCCAGGGGATCTCCATTGCGAAACTCCATTGAATGCACTTGCCCATCGCGCCGGATGGTCAGTTTTAGGGTATCGGAAAGGGCATTGACAACGGACACACCGACCCCGTGCAGACCGCCGGAAATTTTGTAGCTATTGCTATCGAACTTGCCGCCGGCATGCAGAACCGTCATGACAATTTCGGCTGTCGATCTACCCGCGTCATCTTCCGGATGAAGCCCTGTTGGAATGCCGCGGCCATTGTCGAGCACGCTTACCGAATTGTCGGTGTGGATTACGACCTTTATTTCGTCACAGTGGCCGGCTAGCGCTTCGTCGATCGAATTATCGAGGACTTCAAAGACCATGTGATGTAATCCGGTGCCGTCACTCGTATCACCGATGTACATACCGGGTCGCTTGCGAACTGCCTCCAGGCCCTTTAGTACTTTGATACTGTCGGAATTATATTCAGATGATGAAGACATTAAAAAAATCTATGGTTATGGTCAGATCCGCATGGGCATCACGACGTACTTGAAGTCTTTGTTGCCTGCCACCGAAATCAGCATGCTGCTGTTAGCATCTCCAACGGCGCAGTCAATTTCATCGGTATCCAGGTTGTTTAACACATCGAGCAAATAAATGACATTGAACCCGATATCGAGCGAGTCGCCGACATAATCAATGTTCAATTCCTCTTCGGCTTCCTCTTGTTCCGCATTACTGCAAATAATCCTGAGACTGTTCGGAGTCAGTACCCAGCGTACCCCGCGGAACTTTTCGTTTGACAATATCGAGGCGCGCTGTAGCGCCTGCTGCAATAAAACACGGCCAATCGAAAAATGCTTCTTGTAATTGGTTGGTATAACTCTCGTGTAATCCGGGAACTTGCCGTCAACGACTTTGGAAATTACATCTATTCCGGAAAATATGAACCGCACCTGATTTGCCAGAAACTGGATTTCCACTTCCTCTTCGACATCTTGCAGGAGCTTGGCCAATTCAAGGATCGCTTTTCGTGGAACGATCACTTCCGATTTTTCGACTTCTCCCCCAAGCGCAGTTGATGCATAAGCGAGCCGATGTCCGTCGGTTGCTACCATAGTCAACCGCGAACCCTCGGCAACCAACAGCAAACCGTTCAGATAATATCGAATGTCCTGTTGTGCCATACCGTATTGCACCAGGGACAGCAGCCCGCGAAATACCTTTTGCGGCATTTTCACGCTGGCCATTGCAGAACCGCCTTGGGCCAGCCGTGGGAAATCCTGCGAAGGCAGCGTTTGCAAATTGAATTTGCTCTTGCCAGCTTTTACTTGCAGGCGGCCGTCCTGAGCGTCGAGCGTCACGAGAGTTTTCTCGGGAAGTGCACGCAAGATGTCTTGCAATTTTCGTGCGGAAACCGTTACGGCGTGATCGGACCCTGCGTGGTCCATTTTTGTTGACGTCGAAATTTGAATTTCAAGATCCGTGGCCACCAGATCGAGATCCATTCCCCTGACTTCCAACATGACGTTGGAAAGAATCGGCAATGTATGGCGACGTTCGACAATTCCTGAAACCGCCTGGAGCGGCTTCAGCAACACATCCTTGTCTATATCCAAGATTTTCATTCTTTAAACCTTGATAACAATAATAGAGTTGGGCAAGTCGGTTGATTCAAGCGTAAATGCCATATTAAGCATGCAGATCGCGCAATGTATAAGTGAAGTTATGCCAGTGGATGGATTGTGGATGAATACCGTTTCACCCGCTTTTGACTAGTTTTCAACAATGCATCCCGCGGTTATCAACCGCGGAGGGTTTGCAGCAGCGCAACGAAATCACGTGATATTTCCGGATTACTGGCACGAAGGTCAACGATTTTCCGGCATGCATGCAACACTGTCGTATGATCGCGGCCGCCAAAAGCATCTCCAATATCGGGAAGGCTTAGTTGGGTCAATTCCTTGGCGAGAGCCATTGCCATTTGCCTCGGGCGGGCGACCGTTCGAGACCTTTTTTTGGAATACATATCGGATACCTTGATTTTGTAGTAATCCGCGACAATGCGCTGAATGTTATCTATTGAAACCTGCCTTATTTGCACGGCCAAAAGATCTTTCAGCGCTTCTCGTGCAAGATCCAGGGAAACCTTGGCGTTTGCGAATTTTGCGTAGGCGAGCACCCGCTTGAGTCCCCCCTCAAGTTCCCGAACGTTTGACTGGATGTGATTGGCGATGAAAAATGCGACATCCTCCGCAAGGATCACGCGGTCAGCCTCTGCCTTTTTCAATAGTATGGCCACTCTCATCTCCAATTCAGGCGGTTCAATAGCGACCGTTAATCCCCAACCGAAGCGTGAAATCAAACGGTCTTCGATGCCGGCGATCTCTTTTGGATATGTGTCGCACGTAATGATGACTTGTTTGTGTGCTTCGATAAGCGCATTGAAGGCATAAAAGAATTCTTCCTGCGTGCGATTTTTTCCATTGAAGAACTGGATGTCATCGATCAGCAGCAGATCGAGTGAATGATAGTATTTCTTGAAGCCGTCAAAGGCCTTGTGCTGATAGGCTCGCACCACGTCCGAGACATACTGTTCCGCATGGATATATCGGACGTTGGCCGCAGGATTGAATTCGAGCAACAAGTTACCAATGGCCTGGATCAAATGCGTCTTGCCGAGTCCGACGCCGCCATAAACAAAAAGCGGGTTATAGGCTACGCCAGGATGTTCCGAAACCTGCAATGCCGCCGCACGTGCGAGCTGATTTGCCTTCCCGGTAACGAACGAGTCGAATGTAAAAGACGGGTTGAGCCGAGTTTGTTCACGAATTTTTGGTTTGGGCGGTGGTGCCCCGTTCGGGGCCTCACTAACTTCAACAGCTTCGTCCGGCACCTGCACGGACTTGTCACCCAGATTGATCACGACTTCGACCCGTTTGCGCAGGTATTCAGCAGAGAGTTTTTCGATGTCGGCTAAAAATTTGTCCCTGACCCATTCCAATACGAATCGGTTCGGGGCCGATACCACTACGTTCTCGCCGTCTAGACG
>DATMZQ010000464.1:0-2998 GCA_035573615.1 Burkholderiales bacterium
TTCCGGGGAACCTCCAGGCGTATTCCGACACGCCGATTTACGCCAGAACGCCGGGCTATCTGAAGCGCTGGCACGCCGACATCGGGAAGCGCGTAAAGAAAGGTGAGCTATTGGCCGAAATCGACGCGCCAGAACTGGATGACCAGCTCCAGCAGGCGAAGGCGGACTACGCCACCGCGCAGGCGAACTATCAATTCGCGCAATCCACTGCCGTACGTTGGGAGGCATTGCTGAAGACTGATTCGGTGTCGAGGCAGGAAGCCGACGAAAAGCGCAACGACATGGCGGCGCGCAAAGCGGTTATGGATGCCGCGCGTTACAACGTCCAGCGGCTCGAAAAACTGCAATCGTACAAACGCATCTATGCGCCGTTCGATGGGGTGATCACTGCGCGCAACGTCGATGTTGGCATGCTCATCGATGCCGGCGGTGGATCTGCGAAGGAGATGTTCCATATCGCTTCCACCACGCGCTTGCGCGCGTTTGTCAATGTTCCGCAGTCCTACGCGCGCGACGTGGGCCCTGGCATGACAGCCGAATTGACACTCTCGGAATTTCCCGGACGGCGCTTCAAAGGCACATTCGCCCGCAGTTCACAGTCCATCGACGTGGCGACCCGCACGCTACTTTCTGAAGTCGACGTCGATAACGCTTCCGGTGAACTGATGCCCGGATCGTATGCTCAGGTGCATTTGAGGCTGTCCTCCGCGCACGACGGAGCGCTGATCGTGCCAGTGAATACATTGCTGTTCCGGCCCGAAAGTGTGATGGTCGCCGTACTGCAGAACGATCATGCCGTGCTGACGCCCATCAAGATTGGCCGGGACTTCGGCTCCGAGGTTGAAGTCGTCTCCGGCTTGAGCGCGAATGACTCCATCATTTTGAATCCGTCAGATTCCCTCGTTTCCGGAGCCCAGGTACGCGTCGTGCAAGAGCCGGCACCGAAAGCCAAGGGATAAGGAACATGTGCCGCGTCGTGAACTGCGGGAAAATGCACGCCATGCGCGTTGGCGTAGCCACGCTAATGCTTGGCATGGCAGCGGCCTGCACAGTGGGTCCGGATTACGTCAAGCCCGAAGTAACGGTTCCGGCCGGTTACAAGGAGGCGGCCGCAGACGGGATCGCCTGGAAAGTGGCCGAACCCGGAGATCGCACCGGCCGCGGAAAGTGGTGGAGCGTTTATGAAGATCCGCTGCTGAACGCGCTGCAGGATGTCGTGACCACGTCGAATCAGGACCTCCGGATAGCGCAATCGCGCTATACGCAGGCGCGTGCTCTCGCCGCAGCAGCCAATAGCAATTATCTGCCGACCGTGACCGCCGGTGCCAGCGTGATCCGGTTTCGTAATTCGGCCAGCAGCTTCGGCGCCACATCGACCAATATCGGCCCGGCCACGGCATATCGTCTTCCACTGGAAGTTTCCTGGGAGCTCGATCTATGGGGGCGTGTGCGGCGTACGGTTGAATCTAGTGAAGCCAGCGCGCAGGCCGTTGCCGCCGATCTCGAAACGGTGCGGTTGAGTCTGCAGGCTGAGCTCGCACTCGATTATTTTCTGCTGCGCAGCCTCGACAGCGAACGGCAATTGCTGGAGCGCACGCTGATTGCGTATCGCAAGGCCTATGACTTGACCGTCAGCCGTCATGTAGGAGGCGCCGCATCCGATGCCGATGTTGCCCAGGCAGAAACGCAGCTGAAGACTGCCGAGGCGCAGGCAGTTAATTTGCGTGTGCAGCGTGCTCAGCTCGAGCACGCAATCGCGGTCCTGATTGGCAAAGCCCCGGCTGAATTTTCAATGCCACAGGCGGGGCTGGAATCGCTGCCACCCAGCGTGCCGCTCGTGATGCCGTCGGAATTGCTTGAGCGGCGTCCGGATATTTCCTCCGCGGAACGGCAAATGGCATCGGCCAATGCGCAGATCGGTGTTGCAAAGGCGGCCTTCTATCCGACTATCTCGATCGGTGCAAGCGCCGGGTTCGAGGGGGCCAAGGGGTCCGACTGGTTCAACTGGCCAAGCCGCTTCTGGTCGGTCGGCCCTTCTGCTGCCTTGATCCTGTTCGACGGCAACCGCCGACGCTCGGTATCGGAACAGGCGCAGGCGGCCTATGAGGGCACGGTTGCCACGTATCGGCAAACTGTGCTGAATGCTTTCCAGGACGTGGAGGACAATCTGGCGGAACTGGCCATTCTGGCCGAAGAAGCCGGCATCCAGGACGCCGCGGTGAAAGCGTCGCGACGTTCGGTTGCGCAGACTTCGAATCGTTATGAGGCTGGCGCAGCGAGTTACCTCGAAGTCGTGGTCGCGCAGACGTTTGCGCTGACCAATGAACGCGCGGCGGTGGATATTTCGCGACGGCGCATGTTGGCCAGCGTGCGCCTGATCAAGGCGCTGGGTGGTAACTGGAGCGTGGCGGATCTCCCCTCCGGCGACGGCAAAGTTGCCATGAAAAAAGACAACCAGCCGGTTCAAACCCAGACGAAGTAGGTCAGTTGCTTTTTCGTTGCGCGCTACGCCTGGCACGCATCCTTGTAAATGGAATTCTTCGGCGCCGCGAACACTCGACGCAACATCGGCTCGAAAAATTCAAGCGGCGCGCATTCCAGCGTGGCATCGAACGCGGGGTTGTCATAGATCTCGCAAAAGCGCGCGGTGCGCTCGAAATGCGGATGGCCGCGGAATTGCTCTCGCATGTTTCCATCCAGCCCGATGTGCTTGAAGAAGTAGTAGCCCTGGAAGATGCCGTGCTTCTCGACCATCCAGTGATTCGCTTCGGATACGAACGGCTTTATGATGGCCGCCCCGACATCAGGATGGTTCCATGTTGCCAGCGTGTCGCCGATGTCATGCAGCAATGCACAGACGACATATTCCTCGTCTTCCCCTCCTTTGTGTGCAAGGGTCGCAGTCAGCAGCGAATGTTGCAGGCGATCGACGGCAAAGCCGCCGGTATCTCCCCCCAGCAATTTCAGATGTGCGAGCACGCGATCGGGCAGCGTGGCG
>DATMZQ010000465.1:0-3369 GCA_035573615.1 Burkholderiales bacterium
GGTGTTGGCGAATGACCTGGAGATAGAGCGGATCGTGTTTGAGCACGTATGCCTGCGCCAGCGTAACCAGGTGTAGATGCCTGTTGGGTTCCCATAGGTACTTGATATCCCCTACCAGCTGAGGGTTGCGGTAGTCGAGCAGCTTGCCGAAGCTGCAGGGCGCCTCTACGCCGGACTTCGGATCACGGTTCCAGAGTGGCGGCGTACCAACCTCGAGATCGCGCAGCGCAAAGACATCGAGCCTGCCCGCAGCGATGCGCTCGGCAGCCTCGATGTACGGCGCCGGGTCTACCCTTGCCGTGTGATGGATCCAGAACTTCGACGCGGCCATAAGATCGGGGGCGGGCCCGATTCTCGACCCGAAGAACAATCCGATGCTCTGCGCTTGCGATGATAGGGCGCGCATCAGCCGATAGGGTATCTCCGCCGGCGTCATGCAGCGCAGGCGATTAAAGTGCCATACCCACCAGTCCCTTCCCCAGGCCGCAGAACTATGCTTAAGACGATGTCCAATGTCTAAGAAATCGTGTGCGGGCATCTTGTCTCGAACAACTCTCTGAATTGAAGCGGCGCCACTGCAATTGCCCGCGAACTTAAGATGGGATCGCCGCCAGAATTCTTTCAACCGTGCACTCGTGAGCGAGCGCTTCAGTCTGGCAATTCAGCCGGGGTTCGCTCTTATGTTGACGTTGCGCTGCAGACTCGGAATGGAATTTCGCGGGCGCCACGACGCCTACGAAAAGCAAGGCGTCTGGATTCACGAAGAATGGCGTTCCAATGGACTTGGTTGATCTGCGCGTCACCTGCTTGTCCCGGGCAGTGGAAGGTTCGGTGGATTGAGCACGGCTTCCAGTATGCAAGCGCCCGCATTTCCAGCCTTGGATTGTCGTTGCCGGCCGACGTGATCCGATTGGATTAATGCATGATCGCAGGGCGCCGTGCCAAAGCAATGCGTTGCCCGTTCGGTTTGTTGATCGCATCGTTCACCTTAAAAAAAATTACGCGCCAGCTTTGTGCCCAAGAGTTTCCGGCTGGTTGAGCGTTGTGCAGCTATCACGATGCGGGTTCATTCCAGAACGGATGATCCCGTCCATGCCGCTCCGCTTCATCAGACTCTGCCATCTTGCGGCGACAAACATCCGAGCACTCAGCCGAACCCCATCGACGCAATCCGCGTTTCAACTTAGGCAGCCGCTGTATAGCCTGCGGAAATCATCCGCCAGTCGTGCCACCGTATATTGCTCCAGCACTCGCCTACGTGATGCTTCCCCCATTTGAATCAGGCGTTCGCGATGGTCATCCAGAGTAGCTATTGCGGCCGCGAGCGCCGGTGCATCCCTCACTGGTACGAACATACCGTGCTCCCCGTCGCGCATCACATCCGGAATCGCGGCGACGGCGGTAGTGATGGGAACGCAGCCTGCCGCCATGGCCTCCAGCAACGAATAAGGGAGCCCCTCCCTGTGGGTCGGAAAAACAAACAGATCGGACGTGAGCCAAAGTCGGGCCTTTGCCGAGGCGAACACGCCGCCTAGAAATTGCACGCGATCGAGCAGGCTGTGCCTTTGCGCAGCAGCCATCAGTTCCGCCTGATCAGGACCAGACCCTGCGATCGACAACCTGAAATCTCGCCCGGTGCGTTTCAGCTCTGCCAAAGCGTCGATCAGTTCGAACAATCCCTTGGCGCGCAGGATCCGACCGACATAAAGCAGCTTCAATGGTTGGTCGGTATTGTATGAGCGTGCCTGATCGGCTTGCCCGACTGGGTCGATTGCGTTGGGAACCAAATGGACTCTGATGCGTGGATCGAACGCGCGGTAGGCAGCCAGTTCCGCACTGGAGAGTACGGTGACTACGTCACTCGATACCAGGAATCGCCGCAAGATCCAGGTCAGTGAGGCATTTCCGTGAAAAAACTCCTGGGGCATCGCCCCGCCGTGGATCTGGTTCACGACGCGACGGCCGAGCAACCTGGCAATGATCCAGTACGCCAGATCGCGCCAAAAACCTTTCGCATCCAAAGAAGCGTTGAGATGGACGACCTCGGCGCCGGTCTGGAGCAGGAACAGCGCGAGATGCGCGGGGCTAAGCGCGAAGCGCATCACCTTCTGCAGTGCATTTTCCCGGCGCCCCTCGCTGCCAACTCTAAAATGCCGCAGATCGTAGTCACGCGCCAGCCCGGAAGAAATCAGCATCCGTACGTGGGTCGACACGCCGCTGACAGCATGCAGTGAAGGACCTAACACGACTACGCAGTGCTTGCCCATGGTCGATCCAGTGATCATGCGTCGCGCAATCTATGCCGCTGCTTGCAGCGAGCCCAGGGAGCACACGAAATCTTCCTTGATCCTGTCCACCGCCGCTTCACTGCCGTCATCGTCCACGAATAAACGGTGCCACACTTCCAGCGCGAGCATTATCCAGATTCCCTGTTCGCGGTCGATGCGGCGCTCGATATGGTCGTCCACTATGCTGCGCACCACGTCGGCGTTGTAGTAGCCGCGGTCAAGGCATCGGTCGGAAAGCAGTACATCGGTGATCAATCCGCGCCACGGTCCAGTGAACCAGCGACTGAGCGGAACGGTGAATCCCACCTTGCGGCGGTACATGATCTCGTGGGGGAGGTATCGTTCGCCAAGCCGCTTTAGCACGATCTTCGAACGCAATCCGTCTATCTTCATATTTTGCGGCAGGCGCGCGGCGAATTCGACCACCTTGTGGTCGAGGAACGGCACGCGAGCCTCGATGCTGGCTCCCATGCTCATTCGGTCGCTTTTGACCAGGATATCATCCACCAGTCGCGAGTGAATGTCGCAATAGAGAAAACGGTCCAGGGCATTTTTGCTGTCGCACGCATTGACGATCTCGTGGAATGCATGGGCCAATCCACCGTCCCCGATTTCGTTTTGCATCTTGTCCGACAGCACGCGGGTTTGATGCCGCGTGTCGAAACCACCGTACCACGATGCGAAGCGCGACGGCATGTCGGAAATCGCGAGGATCTCTGCCATGCTGCGCAGGCGCCGGCCACCAAATGGCAAGCCGCTGGCCATGGCCCGCAGCAGGGAACCGCGAATCGCACTTGGCATCCAGTCGAGCTTGCTGGAGAACTGATCGAATATGTACTTGGAATAGCCGCCGAATTGTTCGTCGGCCCCTTCTCCGCATAGCATGACAGTCACATGCTTCTTGGCCGCCCGGCACATGAAATAGGTCGGTATTCCCGGAGGCTCTCCCATCGGCTCGTCGTATATCCAGGCCAGCAGTGGCAATTCCTCTGCAAAATCCCTGAAGCCAACGGTGAGCTCGTGATGCTCGGTGCCGTAACGTCGCGCCACCTTGCGTGCGTGCCGGAGCTCGCTGAATTCC
>DATMZQ010000466.1:0-7364 GCA_035573615.1 Burkholderiales bacterium
GATCCGTCGGCCCATGCGGAAATCCTGGCCCTGCGTGCCGCTGCCTCAGCGCTGGAAAACTACCGCCTCACGAATTGCACGTTGTATGTAACCCTGGAACCGTGTGCCATGTGCGCCGGGGCCATCCAGCATGCGCGCATCTCGCGTTTAGTATTCGGCGCATCCGATCCAAAGACCGGGGCTTGTGGCAGCGTGGTGAACCTGTTTGCGGAACCCTTGCTGAACCATCACACACAAGTTCAGGGCGGCCTGTTGGCAAAAGATTGCGGCGAACTGCTTTCGACTTTCTTCCGGCAGCGCAGGATGGCGCCCCAATGAAGTCGATCCGCATCAGCATTCAGGACCAACTGCTGGAGTTCAATGAGGACGGCAAGCCGGTCAGGCGCTATCCGGTGTCCACCGCGAAAAACGGCGCAGGCGAAAAGTACGGCAGTTTCTGTACCCCGCGGGGCCGCCATATCATCAGAGCCATGATCGGGGCGGGTGAACCGCTGAACACGGTTTTTGTAAAACGCCGACCGACCGGTGAAATCTTCGATGACGCACTAGGTGCCCGCTTTCCCGGTCGGGACTGGATGCTAACGCGGCTCCTTTGGCTATCGGGGTGTGAGCCGGGGTTCAACAGGCTGGGCAATGTCGATACCATGCGTCGATACATATACATTCACGGCAGTCCCGATTCTGCTGTCATGGGAATCCCTGGTTCGATCGGCTGTGTACGAATGCACAATCACGACCTTCTGGAATTGTTCGACATGGTCCAGCCGGGCACTCCGGTAGAGATCCTGGAATTCCGAGCGTCCTGACCGTTACGTTCGGTTGTGCATCGCAGCGCAATTGGGTACAGTGCCGCCGGCCCATGCGGGCGAAAATGGAGTTGTCCGATGAGGCTGAAGGATAAGGTTGCAATTATCACAGGATCGGCGCGCGGTATTGGACACGCCACCGCACTCAAGTTTGCTGCCGAGGGCGCCCGCGTGGTCGTTTGCGACCTCGGAAGCCAGGCAATCGACGCAGTCGTCGCCCAGATCATTGCCGCGGGTGGCAAAGCTATCGGCTTTACGGTGGACGTCACCGACAAGGCGGGCATTGCCGCCATGGTCAAAGGTGTGATGGACGCTTACGGGCGCATCGATGTGCTGGTAAACAATGCCGGCATCGTCGACGATGCGATGCTACGCAAGATGTCTGATGAACAATTCGAGCGAGTTATCGATATCAACCTGAAGGGCACCTATAACTGTGCCCGGGCGGTAGTCGATATCATGATCAGCCAGAACGCCGGCGTGATCCTGAATGCGTCTTCGGTAGTTGGCATTTACGGCAATTTCGGACAGACCAATTATGCTGCAAGCAAATTCGGCGTCATTGGAATGGCGAAGACCTGGGCCAGAGAATTGGGCAGAAAGGGCATCCGTGCCAACGCGGTTTGTCCGGGGTTCGTCGAAACCACCATACTGAAATCGATCCCCGCAAAGGTCATGCAGGCAATGATAGACCGGGTGCCACTTGGTCGCCTGGCGAAACCGGAAGAGATTGCCAACACGTATGCCTTCCTCGCTTCGGACGAGGCCAGCTACATCAACGGTGCCGTAATCGAAGTCAGCGGCGGCGCTACGGTCTAGAGGCGGCTAGGCGGGGCCGATGAAAACCTCTGCCGACATTGCGGTTCGGCTCGCATGCTGGAACAGCGACCGTGAAATCCTCAGCAAAATTCGCGAAGAAGTCTTCGTCAAGGAACAATCCGTACCTGCCGATCTGGAACAAGATGAGTTCGACGTCAAATCACAGCATGTCGTTGCGCTTGTAGGCGGCGTACCGATCGGCACCGGACGGCTGCTTCCCAATGGGCATATCGGACGCATGGCCGTGCTGCGCGACTGGCGTCGCATGGGCGTTGGCGCAGCCATGTTAAGGGCGCTCATGAATATAGCGCGTGGCCTGGGCTTGCGCCGCGTGATCCTTAACGCCCAGCTACACGCGTTGCCGTTTTACGTTCATCACGGCTTCCAGCCGGTGGGCGATGAGTTCATGGATGCGGGCATCCCGCATCGACGAATGGAGCGCGATCTCTAGCTGGCTGGCCGTACTGAGCTATCCGTTAGACTGGGCACAAAACGGAAGCGCCTGTCCTCGAGCAATTCGGCCCGCTCGCCAAAGCAACGCTCACGGAAATGAATTTCGCCGTCGCCCGTAAGTAGCAGCACCGTGGATGCGCGCGTGCCGTATCCCGGTGCAGTGATGAATGACGCGGACAATCGGCGCTCCCAGTCCTTGCCGATTCCGGTATTCGGTAACGCATCATCCGGTGCAATGCTGCGGTCCGAAAGCACAGCAAGCAAACTTTCAACTAAACCGTCGGGTCCCTGGCTGCTCGCAATAGCACCACTCAAGGCTGATTTGCCGCGCTCCACTTTTGGCCAAGGCGTATCGAGAAGCCCGTTGCTCAATCCATAGACACCTGGGCCAAGCATCATCGTGGCCGTTTGCTGATTGGAGTAATAGTGCAGGTGCTGGTGGTTGCCCAACACAAGATTAAAGCCGGCATAGTCGCGCGCGCCGTGTCGAACTGAATCCGCATAGGTTCCCGGTAAAGCCGGATCGCGCAAATAGTCTGCGACCAATTCCCCACGAGATCTTGCGCCAGGCCTGGCGTTGCTTCCGTCGCGAAAATTGGTAACCGCCGCCCAGCGCCCGTCCGTTGCGACGCCCATCCAGGTGCCGCCTTTTTCGAGATCGCGGCCACCAAGAATATGGGCCGCGTCGGGCCAGTAATCTGCCGGCGCAGTGGGTCGCCGGAAGAACTCGTCGCGATTGGCAGCAACTACCAGTCGATAGCGCGCATCGGTCTGATATGCGATCAGGATGAGGCACATCAGTCTTCAAAACATTCCATGTGCCGCGCACTGGCGGGTTCCAGCACGTTTTGGAAATGCGCGGCTTGCACAGACAACGCCAGGCAGTGCTCGAATGCAGCGGCGTCCCGCACGCCTTCGTAGATCTCCATCCAGGTGGTCGCGTCGTCACGTTTCCGGACCAGCCGCCCGGCTATACCGCAACGCGTCTTCAACTCGGCCTGGACGTCACGCACCAACGCTTCTGCCTGGGCGGGCCGGGCAACGCGATAGTAGATGTAATAGGACAGTGCCAAGCGCTTCAGTCGGGTTGGAATGCTTCCGACCACACTATGGATTCACCATCTGCTGTTCGGGTTTGTCCCGTATCCGGTTGCGACACTACGGCAAGAAGCGCACATCCGGCATCAGGAACGGGCGCTGCGTTAAGGACTGTTCCAGTTTGCTGATCGGCGCTAAACAGTGCATCCCCCGACTGAACCTCGCCACGCGTGTGGCCCAGCTTGAGCTTGCGCTTTACGTCGCCGAGATAGCGGGTCCGCGCCACGATCTCCTGGCCCGGAAAGCAACCCTTGTTAAAGCTCACACCGCCAATCTCATCCAATCTAACCATTTGGGGCAGAAACTGTTCTCGGGTTGCTTGCGTGATCCAGGGTATGCCGGCCTCGATCTGCAACCATGCCCAGCATTGCTCACCGGCGGGCACGGCGCGTTCTGCCAGTTCGTCCCACAGCGCGGACATGTCTCGCGATGCAGCTACCACCACGAATTGATTACCCGGCAGGCGTATCACGCTTCGATGTGCGCGAATGCCCACCGCCATGCGCCGGGACGGCGGCGCCGACTGTTTCTCCTCCAATAACGTAACAGCCTGTGGACCGGCCAGACCCAGCAATTCCTGTCCGCGTTCATGCTCGATGCTGACTTGGGATCGCAGCACGTACTTACGGAGTCTAGTCGCCAGATCACCGGCAACTTCTCGCGGCACTTGCATCAAGTAGCCGGACGATGCGACGAACAGCAAAAAATTGGCGATCAGGCGCCCTTTGGGATTGCAATAGCCGCCGAACTGCGCCTGTTCGCTCGTCACCTCATCGAGATCGATGGTCAGTTGCCCTTGCAGAAATGCTTTCGCGTCTGAACCATGGAATCGAAGCAGCTCGAACTGCCTCAGGGGAGTCACGATCGAGTTCGAGCGAGCCGCGGCATACTGTTCGCGCGGCTCCCCGAAATGAGGCACCGAACCGGCGTTTTGCTTCACGATATCATTCCAGTCCATTAACCTGCCCATGGCTTTCCCGGTCCTTTGGAAACGATTATATAAGGGCGTGAAACCGATGCATGTACCGCGTTTATCCCTGCAGATTAAGGCTTCCCGGCAGTTGGCGATTGCACTTGTTCTGCTGCATTCGGCAGCAATTGCCTGCGTGGTGTGGTTTCTGCCCCGAGCGTGGCTCAGCGCAGGCGCGGCCATCGCTATCCTTGCCAGCCTGGTATTCCATCTGCGACGGGATGCTCTGCAGCTTTCCGGCAACTCGGTAACCGCTTTTACGCTCAAAGAAGGCGCGCAATGCGTCCTTACCTTCAGGAATGGCGGCACATTAAGCGGCCGCATAGAAGGGTTCAGTTTCACTGCACCGTTGCTGACGGTAATCCAGGTTCGTCCTGCCACTCGCTGGGGCGGGCGAGCAGCGATTTTGATGCCGGACAGTGCTTCGCAACAGGAACTGCGGCAAGTCAGGGTTTGGTTGCGGCACGGCGCGCAACTCGACATGGCCGATTCACGCAATTCTTAGTACCGTGTCCTCTGCCTTCGACAGCAAGCCAGGATAGTCCAGGCTGAAATGGAGGCCTCGACTTTCGTGTCTGCGCATGGCACTGCGCACGATCAAGTCCGCTGTGGTGACGAGGTTGCGCAGATCAAGCAAGTCGGCGCTGACCTTGAAGTTCGAGTAATACTCCTGAATTTCGTCCGTCAACAGGCTTATTCGGTGACGTGCCCGTTCGAGGCGCTTGTTGGTGCGAACGATGCCGACGTAATCCCACATGAAACGGCGCAGTTCATGCCAATTGTGAGATATGACGATTTCCTCATCGGCATCGGTCACCCGGCTTTCATCCCACCGGGGCAACGCCGTCGATGGCAATTTGGCTTGCTGCAGGATGTGGGTTGCAGCGGTTTGTCCAAACACGAGGCATTCGAGTAGCGAATTGCTTGCCAGACGGTTCGCGCCGTGCAGGCCGGTGTGCGCAGTTTCACCCACCGCGTATAAGCCCGCCAGGTCGGTTCGCGCGTCGCGATCGACTTGTATGCCTCCGCAGGTATAGTGCGCGGCTGGAACCACAGGTATCGGCTGCCGTGAGATATCGATTCCGAGTTCCAGACATCGGCTATAGATGTTCGGAAAATGTTCGCGCAGGAATTCTGCCGGCTTATGGCTGATGTCCAGATAGACACAATCCAAGCCGCGCTTTTTCATCTCAAAATCGATTGCCCGGGCGACCACATCGCGCGGAGCCAGTTCCGCGCGTTGGTCGTGCGCAGGCATGAAGCGGGTTCCATCCGGAAGCCTCAGGATGCCGCCTTCGCCCCGCACCGCCTCTGAGATCAGGAACGATTTGGCATGCGGGTGATAAAGGCAGGTCGGGTGAAACTGAATGAATTCCATGTTCGCGATGCGGCAACCGGCGCGCCAGCCCATGGCGATTCCGTCGCCGGTCGCCGTGTCTGGATTGGTCGTATACAGATACACTTTCCCGGCCCCGCCCGTTGCCAGCACGACCTGATCCGCCGCGATTGTTTCAACCCGTCCCGACTGGCGATCGAGGCAATAGACGCCAACGCAGCGCTTCTCCGCCAGCCCGAGCTTTTCTGCGGTGATCAAGTCGACGGCCATATACTGCTCAAGGACGGTAATATTGGGATGCGCCTTGATCTTGCCCTCGAGCGTACTTTGGACAGCGTGGCCAGTCGCGTCCGCCGCGTGGATTACACGTCTGTGGCTGTGTCCGCCCTCACGGGTGAGGTGATAGCCCAGATCGCTGGTGTCCCGGGTAAACGGCACACCCTGCCCAATGAGCCATTCGATAGCCTGCCGGCCGTGTTCAACGACGTAGCGGGTAGTTGCGGCATCACAAAGCCCCGCGCCCGCTATTTCCGTATCGCGAATATGATCTCCGGGGCTGTCATCCTTGGCCAGGACTGCGGCAATTCCGCCTTGCGCCCAGTTCGAAGCGCCGTCCAGCAGTTCACGCTTGGTAAAGATACCCACCTTGCGATGGTCGGCAAGATGCAGCGCAACCGTGAGGCCGGCCAGCCCACTGCCGACGATCGCAACGTCGAAACGCTTCATGGGAATCTCGTTAGTTGGAAGCGCGGCAGTGTACCGCAATGCCGCAGCCGAAAATGGTCAGGCAAGCCGCAATTTGTCTCAGTGAACTAATGCAGTCGTGCTCTGTCTGTGTATGCGGATCTCGATGCGATTTCCCGAATAGGTGTCGACGGGTATACTTGGCGCCTTTTGCGACGCAGTGTGATCAATAATCGGAATATTCGGGAATTGCAGCTAGATGGGCGACCGTGAAGTTGACCAAGCGCTGGTCGAGCGGGCGCAACGCGGAGACAAGCAGGCCTTCGAGTTGCTCGTCGCGAAGTACCAGCGCAAGCTTGGACGACTGCTTTCCCGGTTCATACGCGATCCTGCAGAAGTGGAGGACGTTGCCCAGGAAGCTTTCATCAAGGCTTACCGAGCACTGCCTTCGTTCCGCGGAGACAGTGCTTTCTACACATGGCTGTACAGGATAGGGATTAACACCGCCAAAAATTATCTGGTGGCGATGGGGCGGCGCGCGCCGACAACCACGGAGTACGATAGCGAGGAAGCGGAAAATTTCGAGGACGGCGATCAGCTTCGGGACCTCAATACCCCGGAAGCGGAGCTGATGACAAAGCAAATCGCCTCGACAGTGAACCAGACCATGGAAGAGTTGCCTGAAGAACTGAGGACAGCGATTACGTTGCGAGAGATTGAAGGCATGAGCTATGAAGACATCGCGAACGTAATGAATTGTCCGATCGGGACAGTAAGGTCGCGCATTTTCAGGGCGCGGGAAACCATCGCGGAACGCCTGCGGCCCCTGTTGGACACCAGTAAGGAAAAGAGGTGGTAGACGTGGAAAAAATCTCTGCATTGATGGACGGCGAAATCGGGGGCGCAGAAGCCGCTGTCCAGATCAAACGGCTTAAGGAAGAATCGCAGTTTCGCGCCGCCTGGGATACTTACCATGTGATTGGGGATACGCTGCGCGGCGAAAAGCTCTGGCTGTCGCAACGCTTCACCGAGAGTTTCAGCCAGCGTCTTGCGCAGGAACCGACCGTTCTGGCGCCGCAGGTCCGTAGCCCGCTACAAACAGCCATGCGCAGGTTCGCGTTGCCTGTAGCGGCTTCGGTTGGGGGCATGATGCTGGTTGCATGGCTCGCTTTATTCAATAATCCGTTCGCACCGCCCA
>DATMZQ010000467.1:0-4263 GCA_035573615.1 Burkholderiales bacterium
CGTCGAGCGCACAGCCCACATTCACGGTGGCACTGTACAGCTGTTGCGCCGCTCAGGCGGTGGATTGGAAGCGCGAGTTGAACTGCCCATCGTGCCTGCAAAGGGCGAGGCGAATCAAAGCAAAGAGTATTTGCCCAGCACAGTGTAGCGGGCGCTGTCTGCTGTCACCGCCGAGTTCATCAGCGCAATGTCGCCCACATGCCAATGGATCGATGTGCCAAACGTAGGCAGTGCTACGGGCCTGGCGTGCCGGACCAGAGTGACATGGGCTGCAAAAGTGCGCCGTTCCAGATCAAATCCTTCAGCACGCAGCCAGCTATCCAGTTTTTCGGCCAATCGACGCAGCGATGCTGGAACGACGGAAGGGCCCGTCCAGCCGATGCCCTTGCGCGTCCACAATCCCCAATCGTCCAGTGTCAACAGAAATGCAGGCGGGAAGATTTCCGAAGGAGGCTTAAGCAAATGCTCCAGGCGCTCCTCGCTAACCGCGCCGATGAACGCCAGGGTAAGGTGAAGCTCTTCGTCCGGTATGCGACGGCCCTGTGTCACTCGGTGCATGCGGCGGGCCGCTTGCGCGATCTGAGCGCGCACGGGATCGTCCGGACACAGAGCGAAAAAGACCCTGTGCTTGCTTCCCGCCAACCTAGATTTTCCCTCGTTCGAGCAGCGCAATCGCTTCGGCCGCGATACCTTCGCCGCGCCCGGGAAAGCCGAGTCCCTCGGTTGTCTTCGCTTTGATGTTGATGCACGCACGCTCTATGCCGAGGTCAATGCCAAGGTTAGAAATCATGGCCGGAATATGCGGCGCCATCTTTGGCGCCTGCGCGATGATGGTCGAGTCGATATTGACGATGCGGAAGCCGCCGTCCCGTAGCAGCCTCGCCACTTCGCGCAGCAACACCCTGCTGTCGACACCCTTGTATCGCGGATCGGTATCTGGAAAGTGACGGCCGATGTCGCCAAGCGCTGCTGCCCCGAGCAAGGCATCGCAGATCGCGTGCACGAGGACATCCGCGTCGGAATGACCTTGCAAACCTTTCTCAAACGCGATGGTGACGCCTCCGATAATCAGTGCTCGGCCCGGGACCAGCGCGTGCACATCGAATCCCTGACCAATTCTCATGTTTGACCCGCGAAGTGGTTCAATATCAGTTCTGCCAATGCGAAATCCTGCTCATGTGTAACCTTCAGGTTGGTCGCGTCGGACTGTATGAGCTTTGGACGGAAACCAAGGGCTTCTACAGCGGCGGATTCATCCGTTGCGTGAACCAGGTCGCAGGACCGTAGTGCCCGCAGGAGCAGATCATAGCGAAACATCTGCGGGGTCTGGGCCTGCCACAATCCGCTCCTTGATTCGGTGCGAAGGGAACGGGAATCTTCACTGGCTCGCTTAAGCGTATCGGCTACCGGCACGGCCAGAAGCCCGCCGGATGGATCTTCGCCAACTTCGTCGATCAACCGGTTCAGCATGCGCGCAGTCAGGCACGGGCGTGCCGCATCATGCACCAATACCCAGTCATCAGAACGCGACTGCCCGGAAAGTCGCTCAAGGGCATTGAGCACCGTCGCGCCACGGGAATCGCCTCCGATGTACAGTGGCTCCAGTTTGCCGGTGAACGGCTGCCAGTCATACGTCTGGAATCGACTGTCGCCCGGCGCCAGTATGACCCAAACGTTTTCAATCGCGGCATGTGCGCATAGGCGCGCAACGGCGTAATACAGAAGCGGGCGTCCTGCGATAGCAAGATATTGCTTGGGAAAGGCTCCGCCCATTCTAGTGCCGGTACCGGCTGCGGGAATAACGGCGAAATAGCGCGGCATAAGAGTCAGGTGAGGGGCGCGAATTCTTGGCTATCGGAAGAGTCCCTGCCGCGCCACGGCGGGCCATTGCCGGCGATCTTAATTCATCTTCGCGCGCTTGGAAAACAATATCAGCGCAGCCTCCGGCCAGGTCGCCTCATACGCGTGTTCGGAAGGAAGCGAGATCGGCTTCCACTATAATTGCGACTCATATCCAGGCCGTAACAATGCGACTGCCCGATTTCTCCCTGATGCCGGGAGCCCGCACCACCCTTCCACTGCTGCACGATTCCGCCGATGCGCTGGCGCTTGCCACGCTTCTGCGTAACTCGGGGCCGATGCTGATTCTGACGTCGAATGCCCAAGACGCGGAGCGATTACGTACGGAACTCGCATTCTTTGCGCAGGAGTTGCGCATTTTCCTGTTGCCGGACTGGGAAACCCTGCCCTACGACAATTTCTCGCCGCACCAGGATCTCATTTCGGAGCGGCTTGCCACGCTCTACCAGATCACACACAAAGCCTTCGACGTAGCGATCGTCCCGGTTACCACGGCTCTGTACCGATTGCCGCCGGCAAGTTTTATTGCAGGACACACGTTTTTCTTGAAGCAGGGGTCCAGGCTTGGGGCAGAATCCCTGCGAAAGCAACTAGTCCTGGCCGGATATGCGCATGTCACGCAAGTGGTTTCGCCAGGCGAATTCTGCTTTCGGGGCGGTGTCATCGACCTGTTTCCGATGGGCAGTCCGTTACCTTACCGGATCGACCTGTTCGATGACGAAGTGGATAGCATTCGAACGTTCGATGTCGATACCCAGCGCAGCATCTATAAAGTCAACGACGTGCGTTTGCTGCCGGCGCGTGAGTTTCCGTCGGACGACGCTGCCCGAACGGCATTCCGTGTACGCTTTCGAGAAAAATTCGAGGGCGACCCCTCCAAGAGCCGCGTCTACAAGGATGTCAGCCAGGGGTTTCTTCCCGCAGGCATCGAGTATTACCTGCCACTTTTCTTCGATCAAACCGCAACGCTGTTCGACTATTTGCCTCCGGAAACCCAGATTTGTTTGCATCATGCAGTTGCAGACGCGGTTCGGCAGTTCTGGAGCGACACGCAATCGCGCTACAACCTGTTGCGGGGCGATCCGGACCGGCCGTTGCTGCCCCCGGCCGATCTTTTCATGCGCGAGGACGAATTTTTCGGCTGCCTGAAACCGTATTCCCGCATCGAGCTTGGCGCACCAGGACCCATAACCGATAGCGCGTCGGCACAAGCAACGAACGCGCTGCCTGCGATCGCGGTCGATCGCCGGGCGGCCAATCCACTCACGCTTTTGCACGCGTTTTGCGAAAGCTTCGATGGCCGTGTGCTGCTAGTCGCCGAGACGCTTGGCCGACGCGAAACAATGCTTGCCCTTTTACATGAGTATCAGATGCAACCGGAGGTCTGTGCCAACTGGGCGGCGTTCGAGCAATCAACGGATACGCTGATGCTGACAGTCGGCCCGCTGCATGCTGGATTCGTCGATCCTGACAGACGCATCGCGATTGTTACCGAGAACGAGCTGTACCCAGCGCAGGTCCGCACGCGCGCGACACGTGAGCGCCGGATCGCGGCGGAGGGCATGCTGCGGGACCTTTCCGAGGTTAAGGTTGGCGATCCGGTCGTGCATTCGCAACATGGCATCGGCCGCTATCTGGGCCTGGCAACCATGGACCTCGGAGAAGGCGCGACGGAATTTTTGACCCTGGAATACGATGCCGGCGACAAGCTGTATGTTCCAGTTTCGCAATTAGCCGTTATCAGCCGTTACAGCGGCGCAGCCGAGGAATCTGCACCGTTGCACAAGCTTGGCAGCGGTCAATGGGAGAAAGCCCGCCGACGCGCCGCAGCGCAGGTCAGGGATACGGCTGCCGAACTGCTCAACCTGTATGCGCAGCGTGCGTTACGTCAAGGTCACCCCTTCTCACTTAAAGCGCACGATTACGAAGCGTTCCGGGAAGACTTCCCGTTCGAAGAGACGGCCGATCAGGCGGCGGCAATCGACGCCGTACTTGCAGACATGCAAAGCGGGCGCCCGATGGACCGGTTGATTTGCGGAGACGTCGGTTTTGGCAAAACTGAAGTGGCCTTGCGCGCAGCTTTCGTCGCTGTTGCCGATGGCAAGCAGGTAGCGGTCCTCGTGCCGACAACCTTGCTCGCCGAACAGCATTTCCAGACTTTCTCGGATCGCTTCGCGGACTGGCCCGTCAAGATTGCGGAGCTTTCCCGGTTTCGCTCCGCGAAGGACACGGGCACTGCATTGGCTGGCCTGGCGGAGGGCACAGTGGACATCGCGATCGGCACGCATAAACTGCTCTCACGCGGCGTGAAGTTCAAGAACCTGGGCTTGGCCATTGTCGACGAAGAGCACCGTTTCGGCGTGCGCCAGAAAGAACAACTCAAGGCATTGCGCGCCGAGGTGG
>DATMZQ010000468.1:0-13719 GCA_035573615.1 Burkholderiales bacterium
CCTGACCGTGGTGGATCCAAAGATCGTGCCGTTGTCCGCATATCTGGGCGTGTGCGGCATGCCCGGCGCAACCGCATGGATGGGCTTGCTGGAATACTGCGCACCAAAAGCCGGAGAAACGGTTCTGGTGTCCGCGGCTACTGGAGCGGTCGGCAGCGTCGTCGGCCAGCTCGCGAAACTGCAAGGTTGCCGTGCGGTGGGCATTGCCGGCGGTGCGAAAAAATGTGAATACGCAGTGAAGGAACTGGGGTTCGACGCGTGCGTCGATTACAGGGCAGGCAAATTGATCGACGATCTGAAAGCTGCGTGCCCGAAAGGCGTGGACAATTACTTCGAGAATGTCGGCGGGGAAGTCATGGACGCCGCATTCCGGGTGCTGAATCCTTTTTCCCGGGTCGCGCTATGCGGCATGATTTCAGACTACAACGCCACGGAAGCCTATGGCACGAAGATGATGCGAGCGCTGCTGGTAAACCGGGTCAAGCTTCAAGGGTTCATCGTGTTCGACCGACAGGATCTTTACGCCAGGGCAGTGGCTCAGCTGGTGAATTGGGTTTCACAGGGCAAGATCAAATATCACGAAAGCATCGCCGACGGACTACGAAATGCTCCGAAGGCTTTTATCGGATTGCTCAAAGGACAAAATCTGGGCAAACAGCTTGTCAAACTTGTGTAGCCAAAAAAAAGAAGGGCCAACAGGCCCTTCTTTAAAGCTACACGAGCATTTCGATCAGGTGCTGGAAGCAAAGGTACCGCTATAGACCGTAATCGCGGCACGGCAGGAGCCCGGCAAGAACTTCGAAATATCTTTCGCGTTCGCCGGATCCGGACCGCACAACCAGCTCGCCACGGCATCACCAACTGCCGGAGCAACCGCGGTGGTGGGGGCATTGGAGGGCTGCAGGATGATGGCATTGCCGTCCACGTTGGTGGCATTGATGCCGGTGACTTGCACGCGGATTTCACCTTTGGAACTGGTCTTGATTGACGTCACGTACTTCGAGACCTGAGCGGTTGTCGAGCTAGACTCGCAACCCCACAGTCCAGCGATAGGCAGCGAGCTCGCGGATTGGACGGTTTCCGTGATACTGGTACGGCATGCCGACGCGGCCAGAATGGCTTCCGACATCTTGGCGCGGGCGGTGTAGTCCTGGTATGCCGGCAACGCGACCGCTGCCAGAATACCGATGATCGCAACGACGATCATCAGTTCGATAAGCGTAAAGCCTTTCTGAAATGCTTTCATTGGCAACTTCCTTGTCTGTGATTAAGTGAAACGCACCACATTGGGAGCGAATGGCGAGTTCATGCAGTCATAGCGCAATAGCCATGCCCAATGGCTCAATGCCTCAAAAAAAAAGTGCATTTGTTGTCTGCCGGATCAGAACAGCATTATTAACAGCATCTTACTGCGCCGCCCGGCTTACGGCGCAGCCGAGCTCGCCTGGCCCACGGAAACCGCACGGCGCATTTCGGAAAAGCAATAAGGGCACATTCGCGGCTCTTTAAACCCATTAGGAGCACTGCTTTCAGCAGACACCATGCTGTCGGCATGAGTGCGCTCTCTCTGAGCCCGCGGAGAACCGTATTCGCCTCAGAACGGCAGCGAAGTAAACAGGCTCACGCCGACCACGTCTCCGCTGCTGCGTATCGCGAGCCCGACGCGATCAAAATCGAAAAACGACAGTGACCAGGGCTTGCGGGTTACAACGCTCATGGCGAGTTCAAACTCTTCCCGTATCCGGTTCTGCCGATCGTTAAACTCACCCAGGCTGAACTTGTTGAAGTAATAGAAGTAAACGGGCGTGAAACCGAAGTACAGTGGCCGCCCGAACGCGCTGCGGTCGGTCGGAATGGTAATGTCGAGGCCTGTCGCAAAATAGCCGAATGTATTGGTCGACTCACCGCTCTGGCGATAGCCGGCCGACGTCAACGCATTCACCAATACGAATTCAACTCCCCTGTTTTGCGCGAGCAGAAAGCGGCTTTTCACCCCAAAATCGAAGATCGAAGCCGATTGGTGACCCGTCAATTCCTGCCCGAAGCCCGCATCGGCAAATGGCCGCAGTACCCAGCGCTGGCTCATCGGTAATTCCCATTCGAAACCGGGCAAAACGCTAAAAGTGCTTATCCGGTCTGGAATATTGCCGTTGATGGCCGAACCGACGCTGTAGTCGTAGAAACCCAAGGTCGTCGACACTTTGAACTTAAGTCCATAATTGTCCTCGTCTACGTTCTTCAACGCATGTGCAAACGGAACCTGCAGGACAGCCACTGATCGACTGCCCGAAGTATAGACACCAGTGCCAAAAGTGGCGGAGTACCACCAGTTGATAACGTCTCCGTCATTGTTGCCAGATTGGGATTGCGCCTGCGCGCGGGAAACCAGCACCAAGGACGCGATCACGGCCAACACAATTCGCAATGACTTAAGCAACGAAGGCATCCCGGAACCGAGCTACGCCTATACCGTGGTGTAATCCCGATATCCAGTGGCGGGTGTTTTCCAGAAAATCCCGTCTCGCATGATGGCTTCGATGGATTCCCGCTGCCGCAGGATGGCGACATTTTTGATAGGATCCCCGTTGACCAGCAACAGATCCGCAAGGTAGCCGGGGCGAATCTGCCCGAGCCGGTCGCCCATACCCATGATCTGGCCGCCTAGGCGCGTGGCCGCCAAGATCGCATCCATTGGCGAAAATTCCAGCATGTCAACAAAATGACTGATTTCGCGGGCATCCGTTCCAATGGGATTCCATGCAAAACCATAGTCGCCGCCAATCAGCACGCGCACTCCCTGCAGGTGCAACAGTTTCATGTTGTGAATGCCCTGTTCAAGCTCGAATGCGATGCCGCGTTCCTCGGCGATCTCCCGGCTGATTCCCCATGGAGCGGCCTCATGCAATGTGGTGTAAAGATTCCCAAGAACCGGTGCGACGAACACCCGCTCGCGTTGCGCTTCAATCTGACTACGGGCTACATCGTCGAGCAATGTGGCGTGATAGATGACCTCTACACCGTGACGCAAGCACATGCTGACGGACGCAGCACTGCGCGCATGGGCAGCCACGCGCTTACCGTGCGCCTGTGCCACGTCGCATACCGCCGCCACTTCGGCTTCGTTCATAACGGTCTTATCGGCCGGTGAAGCAGGTGTGCCTGCGTCACCGGAAACATTGATCTTCAGCGTATCAACGCCTTCACGCACCATCTCGCGTGAAAAACGGCGGAATTCTTCCGGACCATTGCAAACCACGGCGAAGTTTTCGCGATACATATGCAAGAGCCGAACATCGCCCAGTCCAGCCGCGACCGTCATTTCCGGACTGGCCGCCAGCGTTCTGGGCCCCGGTAAATCGCCACTGTCGATGGCATTGCGCAATACGATGTCCAGCCTTGGTTTGGCGGCCGCTGCACTAAAGCAACTGGTGAATCCTGCATCCAGCATGCACCGCGCATTGGCCGCGGTCTTCAGCATGTGTTCTTCGGGAGGAATGAAACCAAGTTCGACCGATTGGGCTACGTCGGTAAAGGTGAGGTGGGAATGAGCCTCGACAAGGCCAGGCATCAATGTACGACCTGCTCCGTCCACGGCCGTCGCGCCAGGCACGGTAAGCGAAACGGCGTGCGGCACGACGGCCGTAATCAGATTCCCTTCAACGAGAACGCATCCGTTGAAAGGCTGTGCGCCCGTGCAGTCCAGGATGCTGACATTGTTGAACAGCGTCGCTGCCATGAAGCACAGTCACATCACAGGTTCTCGATGTACATCCGATTCCAGGTCGGACTGATGATCAATTGATTGATACAGGCGTGCGCGGGCAATTCGGCGATGAAGCGGATGGTATTGCCCAGATCTTCCGGCTGAAGCATTTTTGCGCGATCAGCCGCACTCGGTGGGACCGGGCGCCGGTCCATGATCGGCGTCGCCACTTCAGCGGGGCAAACGGCGCAGGCGCGAATGCCGTTTGCGCACTCTTCCATGTTGATCGTCTCAGTCATCGCTGTGACGGCATGCTTGCTGCCGTTGTAAGCAGCACCGGTCAATTTGGGATGGAAAACGCCGGCCCAGGAAGACACGTTGATGATCAGACCATCTTTCCTCGCGCGCATTGCCGGCAGTACCGCGTGAATGGTGTAAAAAGAGCCATCCAGGTTAATCCCGATCACCTCTCTCCAGCCATCCACGGTCTGGTTCTTCCAGTAACGGTTAGGTGTGTTAAGCCCCGCACTATTCACCAATATATCGATGCGTCCATGGCGGGAGAGAATGCCATCGGCGACTTTCTTCACGGCCTTCGCTTCGGACACGTCCAGTGCTTCGACTTCCGCTGCGCCTCCCTTGATGCGAATTTTTTCCGCTTCCGGCGCCAGCACTTCCTTGCGCCGACCGGATAACACAACGGTGGCACCGGCTTCGGCGAGCGCTTGTGCACCGGCCAGACCAATGCCGCTTCCGGCGCCAGTGATCCATGCGACTTTCCCCTTGAGTTTGCTCATGTCCCGCTCCTGTCGTTACGCCGTTTTCGCCAGATTGCGATCGATCCCGCGCGTGTTGTCGAACGCCTGCCGCAACGCCTGCGCCGATTCATCCACTGCCTGTCGTGCTGCATCTACCGCACCACCCATCAAATAGAAACCGTGAACCATTCCTTCGTAATTGGAAAGGCGCACGCGGTTTTCAGCTTCAATCAGCTTTTTGGCGTATTCGATGCCTTCATCGCGCAGCGGATCATATCCGGCAACAATGATCAGGCACGGCGGCAGCCCAGCAAGATCGTCGTGCACCAGGGGCGCATAACGAAAATCTTTTACGTCCCGGCCACTGCGCAAATACTGGCGGTAGAACCACGTAATCGATTTGCGGGTAAGGACATAGCCTTCCTTGAATTTGTGATGCGAGGCTGTTTCCGGCTCCGGTGCGGTACAGGGATAAATCAGCAACTGAAACGCAAGTTTCGGATGAGCAGCGTCACGCGCGAGGATCGCAATCACTGTGGCCAAGTTTGCGCCCGCACTGTCGCCACCGACTGCAATGCAGGTCGCATCCCCGCCAAATTCGGCAGCGTGCAGTGCGGTCCATTTCAGTGCCGCCTCGCAGTCTTCTACTGCGGCCGGGAATTTCGATTCGGGCGCCAGACGATAGTCGACTGCGACGACGAGGCAGTCGGCGCGGTTGGCGAGCATGCGGCAAACCGAATCATGGGTATCGATTGAACCGATGACAAAACCGCCTCCGTGGAACCACATCAGAACAGGAAGCTTTTCGGATGTTTTCAGTTCCCGCGGTGTGAAGATACGAATAGCGAGGTCACTGCCGGGCCCCGCAATACGCCGGTCCTCGGTGCGGAAGATTGGTTCCGTGAATTTGAGCTTATTGACGCGGGTGAGATACTGTTCACGTCCCTGGTCGGGGGTGATTTGCCAGATCTCGGGCAGGTTCGCTTGCCTGGCCAGTCCGAGGATTATTTCGATTTGCGGATCGAGTGCCATGTAGCTCTCTATTCTTTTGGATATAACAGTTTGAATGTCCCGGTCGCCTTGGCAAGCAAGGTACCGTCCTCACTGCGCAATTCGCCTTCCGAAAACAGCAGCGACCGGCCCGCCCACTGGGCGCGGCCTTCGGCCAGCATGGCGCCCGTTGCTGCGGCGATAAAATTTACTTTCATTTCCACGGTCAGGGCGCCATTGCATTCCTCGTCCAACGAACGCCCCGCACTAGCCAGAGCTACGTCAAGCAGCGTCATCAACACCCCGCCGTGCATGGAACCCCAACTGTTCTCCAATTCAGGGCGTGGATCGAGACGAAGCCTGACTATGCCAGGTTCCATGTGCACAATGCGAACACCCAGATGCTCGACAAACGGCACGTGGATGTGAAAGCCGGCTTTTTGCGTTGCCATCGAGGTCATTAGCTACATTGCGACAAGGCCACCATCGACCGCAATGATCTGCCCGGTAATATAGGCGGATGCGTCAGATGCCAATAGCACTGCAAGGCCCTTCAGGTCGTCCTCGTTACCAAGGCGCTTCATCGGTGTTATTTCCAGAATCACCTGTTCGGCCTTATCGATCATCCCTTGCGACATTTTTGAAGGAAACACACCCGGTGCAATGGCATTGACCGTGACGCCGTGATGGGCCCATTCCACGGCCAGCGAGCGCGTAAGATTTACGACCCCGCCTTTGCTGGCGTTATAGGCAATGGTCGGCATCATGCGCGGGTCCGTACCCACCAGGCCCGCAATTGAAGCTAGATTAATGATGCGACCGTACTTGCGCGGAATCATGCTCAGTTTGCCGACGCTCTGGCACATCAAAAATACAGCCGTAAGGTTGAGGTTGATGACCTTGTACCACGCCTCCAGCGGATGGTCCTCGGCCGGCGCACCCCATGCTGCTCCGGCATTATTCAGCAGCACATCGATGTGTCCGTGACTTTTCAATACCTGCTCAATCATCGGCTTCACTGAATCGGTATTCTGCAGATCGTTCACGATGGTCAGTGCATCGATCCCGGTGGCCTTGAGATGCGCTTTTGCTTCCTCCAGTTCAGCCGCTTTGCGCGCGGTAACGATGACCCTTGCCCCCATTTCACCGAGGGCTTCGGCCATCTGCAATCCGAGTCCGCGAGAGCCGCCGGTGATCAAAGCTACTTTTCCGGACAGGTCGAACAGTTCCCTTACCTTCATGTGCCGCTCCGTATTTGTCAGTTCGTTCCGCAGCCGCGCAAATTGCGCGGTATGGCCTAGAACCATTCACTATTCATATCGAGGCAGGTCGGATCGATGCTATCGAGCAAATCGGCCCATTGATTGGTTTTTGGCAATTCCCAGCGGAAGAAGAAGGAACACGCTTGCAGTTTGCCAAGGTAGAAATTCCGGCTGGTCTCATCAGCTGTGCCAACCCGCTTCACCGCCACAAGAGCTTGCTTCATCCACATCCAGGCGATGACCACGTGTCCGACCAAATCCAGATAGACCGAAGCATTGGCTAATCCCGAGTCCACTTCTCCACGCGCGATCACGCAGAGCAGGTCCCGCGTTACCGACATGACGCGATCCAGAGCAGCATTCAGCAGAGCGCCGCAGCGCTGCAATTCGGCGGATTCGCAGGCAAGCGCCTCGTTCACCGCGCTGCTGATTTGCCGCGCGAGCGATTGGACCGCAGCTCCGTCATGCATACCGGCTTTGCGTCCCAGGAGGTCAATTGCCTGGATCCCGTTTGTACCTTCGTGAATTGGATTGAGGCGATTATCGCGGTAGAACTGTTCGACCGGATACTCACGCGTGTAGCCGTAGCCGCCATGCACCTGAATCGCCAGGCTGTTGGCTTCCAGGCAGTATTGCGAGGGCCACGCTTTCGCGATTGGCGTCAGAATGTCCAGCAGCAGTTCTGCGTTGCGCCGGCTCTTTGCATCTTCAGCGGTGCGGCTTTCATCGACCAGGAAGGAGCAGTACAGGCAAAGCGCCAAGGCTCCTTCAACATACGCCTTTTGCGCGAGCAGCATGCGCCTGACATCGGCGTGCTGAATGATTTTAACCGGTGGCAATTGTGCGCTTTTACCGCCTGGCAGCCTGCCTTGCGGCCGTTCGCGCGCATAAGCGAGCGCATGTAGATAGCCGGTATAGCCCAGGACAGTCGCTCCCATGCCGACTCCGATGCGCGCCTCGTTCATCATCTGGAACATGTAAGCAAGGCCTTCATTCGGCTTGCCAACAATTTCCGCGTACGCGCCGCCTTGCTCTCCGAAATTGAGAACGCAATTGGTTGTGCCGCGGAATCCCATCTTGTGATTGAGCCCGGCGAGCGCGATATCGTTGCGCTTGCCCAGAGTACCGTCATCATTGACCCGGTACTTCGGCACGATGAATAGCGAGATGCCTTTGACGCCCGCTGGCGCACCGTGGATGCGCGCCAACACGAGATGCACGATGTTTTCCGATAGATCATGTTCGCCCGCGGAAATCCACATCTTGTTTCCGACCATGCGGTAGCTGCCATCCTGGTTAAGATGCGCCGTCGTGCGGATATCGGACAACGAAGAACCGGCTTGCGGTTCGGACAGGCACATTGTCCCAAAGAACCGGCCGGACAATAGCGCAGGCAGATACATTTGTTTTTGCGCCGGTGACCCAAAGCTGCGGATCAGGTTGGCGTTGGCAATAGTCAGGAAAGGATAACCTGCGGTAGAGATATTGGCGGCGTTGAACCAGGCAAAGCAGGCTTGCGCGACCGTCCAGGGCAGTTGCATGCCGCCCACTTCGAAATCCTGCGCCGCTGCCATGAATCCCGCTTTCCGAAAAGCCTGCAACGCTTCTGCGACCTCCGGAATGATGTTCACTCGCCCGTTTTCAAACCGAGGCTCATTCAGATCGGCCTTGCGGTTGTGCGGTGCGAATTTTTCTTCCGCAATTTGTGCAGCAGTATCGAGCGCCGCATCGAACGTTTCGCGCGTATGCTCGGCGAAGCGTTGCCGCTGTGTCAGCGACTCAACATCGAGCAATTCATAAAGCATGAACTCCACATCGCGGCGGTTCAGCAGTTTAGACACCCACCCACCTCACCGTCGAAATGAAGCCAGCTGTCAATTAAACTACTTCGAACAAACCAGCAGCACCCATGCCTCCGCCGATGCACATGGTTACAACGACGTACGTTGCGCCGCGGCGTTTGCCCTCGATCAATGCGTGTCCGATGAGGCGGCTACCAGTCACCCCATACGGATGGCCCACTGCAATCGAACCGCCGTTGACGTTCAGCCGGTCATCGGGGATACCAAGCTTGTCGCGACAGTAAATCACTTGCACAGCAAACGCCTCATTCAATTCCCACAGGCCGATGTCGCCGATTTTCTTGCCAGTCTGCTTGAGCAATTTCGGGATGGCATAGACTGGCCCGATGCCCATTTCATCGGGCTCGCATCCGGCCACGGCGAAGCCGCGAAAGATCCCCATAGGCTTTAGTCCCCTGCCTGCCGCCACGCGATCGCTCATGACCACTTGCGCTGATGCACCGTCGGAAAATTGACTGGCATTGCCGGCCGCAATAACGCCTCCCTCAATAGCCGGCTTGATCTGGGACACGCCCTCGTAAGTGGTGTCGGGCCGGATACCCTCATCTTCGCTGGCGGTGACCTGCCGCGTGGATTCCTGGCCAGTGTTCTTGTCAATGACTTTCATCGTTGTGGAAATCGGAACGATCTCGTCTTTTGTCTTGCCTGCCGCTCGGGCAGCGGCGGCACGCTGCTGGCTTTGTACGCCATAGCGATCCTGCGCTTCACGTCCGATCTTGTATCGTTTCGAGACCATCTCAGCAGTCGCCAGCATGGGCCAGTAGATTTCCGGCTTGTGCTGCTCGAGCCAGTTTTCTCTCAGCATGTGTTTGTTGGCCTCGTTCTGGACACAAGATATGGATTCGACGCCGCCGGCGACAAAGATGTTCGCTTCGCCTGCAAGAATGCGCTGAGCCGCCAAAGCCACCGTCTGCAGTCCGGACGAGCAAAAGCGATTGACCGTCATGCCCGATACGGTTACCGGCATGCCAGCGCGCAGGGCGATCTGGCGCGCGATATTTTGACCGGTTGCGCCTTCCGGATTGGCGCAGCCCATGATGACGTCTTCAACCTCGGCCGGATCGAGTTTCGCGCGCTCAAGTGCGGCCTTGACGACATGTCCGCCCATGGTTGCACCATGGGTCATATTGAGCGCGCCTTTCCAGCTTTTGCAAAGCGGTGTACGTGCGGTGGAAACAATCACTGCGTCCATGTAATTACTCCTTCGCAAATGGATGAATCAAAGCCTTGCTCCGGCAAGCATGACGGCTTCAAAACATGTTTCGCTATTGATTGAACTTCTTGCCTTCGGCGGCGAGTCTTTCGAGCAGCACCGCGGGTTTCCAGTATTCGCCATGTGCGGAATGATAGGCCTGCACGGATGCCAGCACTTTGTCCAACCCAATCGTATCGGCGTAGAACATCGGCCCCCCGCGATAGCGCGGAAAACCATAACCGTAGATATAAACAATATCGATATCACTGGCTCGCAATGCAATGCCTTCCTCCAAGATTTCCGCGCCTTCATTGACGAGGGCGAAAATGCAGCGTTCAAGAATTTCCTGGTCGGTAATTTGCCGTCGCTCGATACCGGCCTCCCTGGAAGCTTCGACGATCAGTTCTTCGACAATTGGATCGGGAATCGGATTGCGATTGCCGGCCTCGTAGCGATACCATCCCGCGCCCGTCTTCTGCCCGAAGCGGCCGAGTTCGCAGATCTGATCGGCTACTTTCGAATAGCGCAGATGCGCGGGCCGCGTGGCTGCCTGACGCTTGCGTATATACCAGCCCACGTCGAGCCCAGCCAGGTCACCGACGCGAAAAGGGCCCATGGCAAAACCAAAGTCCTCTATTACCTTGTCCACCTGCTGAGGCAGTGCCCCTTCTTCGAGCAAAAAACCCGCCTCGCGGAAATATCCGTGCAGCATGCGGTTTCCGATGAAACCGTCGCAGACGCCAGCAACCACGCCGACCTTCTTGATAGCTTTGGATAGCTTCATGGCGCTGGCGAGTACTTCTTTTGATGTTTTTCTGGCACGAACCACTTCCAGCAACTTCATGACGTTGGCAGGGCTGAAAAAATGCAGGCCAAGCACATCTTGTGGGCGCGAGGTCATTGCCGCGATCTCGTTGACATCCAGCGTCGAGGTATTGGTGGCGAGGATCGCACCCGGCTTGCACACCTGGTCAAGTTTTTGGAATACCTGCTTTTTGACGGCCATGTCCTCGAACACCGCCTCGATGACGATGTCCGCGTTCTTGATATCTTCGTATCGCGTCACGCCGGTGAACAGGCTCATGCGCTTGTCCATGGCTTCCTGCGTCAACCGGCCCTTGGACACCGTGGCTGCGTAATTCTTGCGTACCGTGCCGAGCCCTTTATCGAGTGCTTCCTGGTTCAACTCAAGCATTTTGACCGCGATGCCGGCATTGGCAAAATTCATCGCGATGCCTCCGCCCATGGTGCCGGCTCCAATCAGCGCTGCCGATTTTATATCGTGTGTTGGCGTGTCCTCTGGCACGTCGGGAATTTTGCTGACCTGGCGCTCCGCGAAGAACAGATGCCGTAATGCGCGTGACTCATCGCTCTTTACTAGCTTTTCAAATTGCTGACGCTCGAATGAAATTCCCTTGGCAAATGGCTGTGTCACGGCAGCCTGGACACATGCGGCAATAGCCAGTGGCGCGGGATAGCCGCGCCAGTTCTTCGCAATGCGCTCGCGTGCAGCCTGGAAAAAAGACTCCGCAGGCTGATCCAGTGCAGGACTGAGCTGGCTGGTTCGTCGCACCCCGCGATTGTCCTTCAGCAGTCGATTTGCATACGCGATGGCAGCCTGGCGAAGATCACCGGTGACAACCTCGTCCACAAGTCCAGTGTCCTTAGCCATCTCGCTGGAGATTGGATCGCCGGAAACCATGAACTCCAAAGCCTTCGCCACGCCCATCAGTCGCGGAGCGCGCTGGGTGCCGCCAGCCCCGGGCAGGATGCCCAGCTTGACCTCTGGTAAAGCGATTTGCGCGCCGGTCAAGGCCACACGGTAGTGGCACGCCAGCGCCAATTCCAGGCCGCCCCCCATGGTTGGGCCGGAAATTGCGGCAACGATTGGCTTGCTTACGGTGTCCATATAGCCAAGGACGTCGGGCAACATTGCTTTGCCGGGATCGTAGCCCTTGCCAAATTCGCTGATGTCGGCACCGCCAGAAAAATTCCGTCCGCCACCAATAATTACGAATGCGCGCACGTGATGGTCATGATCGCCTTCCTTGAAAGCATCCAAAATGCCTTGTACCACGCCCTTGTTCACCGACAGCGCGTTGACCGGCGGGTTGTTCAGCGTGATGACGCCAATGCTGCCCTGCTTCTGATAATCGACTAGAGACATGATGAGAATCCTGTTAGTAAGCGACGCTACGGATGAAATTGTGCAGTGATAGAAACATGTCTCGTTTCTTTTCTTGCTGCTCCTGTGCTCCGTGAGCGCTGTGTCAGATTGAAGTCAGACTTCCAGCCATTCCTTGCGAACCGCTTCGTTGGCACGCAACCCGTCCGGTGTGCCCTCGAACACGATCTTGCCATGGCCCATGACGTAGAGCCGCTGGGATATTTTCATGGCGATCGTAAGTTTCTGCTCGACCAGCAGGATCGATACGCCGCGATTCTTGATCTCCTCGAACAAGCGGGCGACCTGCTCGACTATTTTTGGCGCCAGCCCTTCCGTGGGCTCATCGATCATGACCAGATCGGGATCCCCCATCAAGGTGCGGCACAAAGTCAGCATCTGCTGCTCCCCGCCAGACATCACCCCGGCCGGTGCTTCGGCGCGCTCCTTCAGCCGGGGAAACAAGGCGTACATATCGTCAACGCTCCACCGGCCTCGCTGTCGCGCGCGCTTCATCCCAAGCAGAAGATTTTGTTTGACCGTGAGCGAGGGAAAAATCTCGCGGTTTTCCGGCACGTAGCCAAGGCCCCTGCGGGCGACCATATAGGTTTTTTGGCCGTTGATTTCCTCGCCCTTGAATTTTACCGAGCCGGTCGAGTTGACCTGACCCATGATGGATTTGATCGTGGTGGAACGGCCGACGCCGTTGCGGCCAAGCAAACTAACAATTTCGCCGGCGCCGACTTTCAAATGCACACCATGCAAAATGTGGCTTTTGCCGTAGTAGGCATGCAGATTATTAACTTCCAGCATTGGTCGAGACCTTGGGGATTTACCGCAGCTAGCCCGCGCTAATGTTGTTCGGTGCCAAGGTAAGCCTCTTGGACCGCGCTGTTGCCGCGAATTTCCGGAGGCGTTCCACTGGCGATGACTTCTCCGTACACGAGCACCGAAATCCGGTCTGCCAGATTGAAGACGACGCTCATGTCATGCTCGACCATGATCAATGTGCGCCCTTCAGTCACCTTGCGAATCAGTTCGACTGCTTCATCAGTTTCACTGCGGCTCATGCCCGCCGTCGGTTCATCGAGTAGGACGACGTTAGCACCTCCCGCTATGGTTATGCCTATTTCAAGCGCGCGCTGCTCCGCATAGGTCAGCACACCGGCCAGGCGGTCGCGGCGTTTTGCCATGCCAATGCGTTCGACGATGTCGCTCGTGCGCTCGCGCACCGCTTCCAGCGCGTCCACGTGGTGCCAGAACGAATATTTATAGCCTTGCGACCATAGCACTGCGCAGCGTACGTTCTCGTACACGGACATGCGCGGAAAAATATTCGTAATCTGGAAACTGCGCGCAAGGCCTTTGCGGTTGATGATCTCCGGTTCCAGTCCGGTAATGTCTTCGCCATGCAGATCAATCCGACCTGAAGTCACTCCGAAACGCCCGCTGATGAGGTTGAACAGCGTGGACTTGCCTGCACCATTGGGACCGATGATGGCATGCCGTTCTCCTGGCTCGATGCTCAGGTTGACGCCATTGATGATGGAGGTCCGTCCAAAGCTTTTGCGAACATCGTGCAATCGCAGCGCGGCGACGGGCATTGCTAAACCGCTCCCTTCTTCTGGAGATCCAAGGTCAGATCATCCCAGGTTCGGCTGACGAACGTCCTTGCGCCATAAACCAGCGCAATGCCGATGAGGAAAACGGCCGCGCAACCGATCCAGTAGCGAGCTTGCATGGGATCAAGGGCCAGACCGAAATAGGAGAACGCCTTGCTGGACG
>DATMZQ010000469.1:0-9440 GCA_035573615.1 Burkholderiales bacterium
TACCGCAAGTCCTGCGAGCCCTACCCCAAGAATGAACAAGTACACCTTGGTACCCTCCGATATGGCTTCGCCGTTGGCGAATCCGTGGCTGATGCCGAAGATAATGCAGAGTCCATAGAACACCATTCGCGGCAGCGGCCACGCAGCGGCGACCAAACCGCCCAGTACGATAGCAGAAGCGATATTGAAAAAAGCCAGTCCCCGCAAAGGGGGCACCCATAGTGCGGTCGCTGCACCGAGCATTAGCGCAACCGGAAAGACGATCAACACGCCCTCTACGGGAATTTTTATTCCGCGCTGTCCTGCCAGCAGGCTCAGGGCAATGAAAGGCAGGACATGTTCGAGGGCCGTCAAGACATGCAACAAGCCGGCGTAAAGATCTCCAACGCCCTTGACCATGGAATGCGCATGCGCATTGGCTGCAAACAACAGCAGGCACAGCACGAGAGCCGCTCGCGCGACCGCGCGCAAATTATTCATTCGGTGGTCACCCGCCCCTGAAGTGCGAAACGAGGAAGTAAACGCCGCACAGCGCAATCAGCACACCACCCGCGCGTAGCACCCTGGTCCCCGCTCGCCACTTGTTGATCACGCCGATCAGGATGCCTAGAGCATGCAGACATCCGGTCGCGACCACAAAGCCCATTGCATAAGAAATCGCATTGGCAGATTCCGGAAGTTCTGCGCCATGCGCGTATCCATGGAAGATCGCGAAAATACCCACAATGATTGCCGCTGCCCACAAAGGCGGACGGGCCGCGAATGCGACCATTGCACCCAGCACGATCGCGGAAACGGCAATGCCGATCTCAATGCCGGGTATCGGTACGCCGAGACCGCCCAGCACGCCCCCGAATGACATGACCAGCGGAAAAGTAACAGGCAATACCCATATTGCCGGGGCACGCAACTGCGCTCCCCAAATACCGACGGCCACCATTGCCACCACATGATCCAGGCCCATGACCGGGTGCTCGAGACCGGCAACAAAACCACCGGACACGTCCCCCTGCCCAACGTGTGCAAAAACGAGCGTCGGGAAAGCCAGGAAATAAGCGATCAAAAACCACTGCGCCGGACGAACAAGCGTGCATGGTTCTGCGTTCACGTAATGGACCTTACAAGGATATAAAAGGAGGCTTGGGTGCGGCGAAACGGCGAGCGCGCCATGTTGTCAGAAATAGCCGGTCAAGGTAAATCGCAGGGTGCGTGGCTCGATGGGATGAAAATGGATGTCATCCACTGGCGCAGGCTCGCCGCGCAGCTGGGACGCATAGAAATAATCGATGTCATGGTCCTCGCGATCGAACAAGTTGAATACATCAAGGTGCACACGCCACTTCGGATCGATTTTGTAGCCCACACGCAGGTTGGTGACCTGCGTCGATTGCGAACGCACCGAGTTATCCTCGATCAGCGGACGTGGTCCGAAATAACGGTATTGCAGCATGCCATACCAAGGCCCGAATGAATCCACCGTGACTCCAAAGGAAGCCACCTGTTCAATGGAGCCGGGCACCTCGTCGCCGGCCGGATCCTGGTCCGCAAACCTTGCCCGCGAGACGGAGAGATCAAGGTCCAGCAACAGCCATGAATTTGCCCGGTAGTGGTTGCTCCATTCGATTCCGGTCCGCTTGGTGGGCCGGCTTGGTTCGGTCGTGCCGGCGTCACCCGTAAAAAGCAGTTCCGATTCCAATCGCAATTGCCAGAGTGAGAGCGACGTTTGCAGATGCGGTACAAGTTCGGAGCGCAAGCCGACTTCCGAACCAAACGATCGCACGAGCGGTGTGACCTTTTCGGCCGGAACCGAAGGATTGCTCGGGTCAACCGTAATGGTCGTGCCGCGTGCGTCGTTGCTGTGGAAGCCAGTCCCATAGTTGATGAAGTACTCGGTCTTTGACCACGGTCCGAAAATAAAGCTGAGTTTCGGCGAAACAATCGAATCGCTCACCCGGCCGGAGTTCTGCGGTATGTCGCTGTTCACATCGAAGTCGTAGCGGTCGCCGCGCACGCCGAGGATCATGCGGAATTTATCAGCGACTTGCAGCGTTTCGTCGGCGTAGAGGCCGACGCTGCTTTCCACGACTGTATCGGAGCGTGTTGTACCTATTATCTGGCGCTCAACGGTGTGATACAGCGCGACGGGATCAATGTCGTCGCGCCGCGCCTGCAGGCCTATTTTGAATATGCTGTCCATGCCGGCGAGTTTGCCGTAGAACTCTGCGCGCGGATGCACGCCGAGCACAATGCGATTTTCGTGCTGCTCGAACTGGTCGCCATTCACGGGGTCATCCAGGAAAAATGTGAAGTTGGACCACAACGTCAACGATGAACGAATCGCGAACACATCTACCATGGCGCGCCCGCCTGCGAAATCGTGATGCTGCTCGTAGGAAAGGGAGTAACGCGAAGTTTCGCCCCCATCACTCGGATCGACGGCGCCGAAGCGATCAAGCAATCCACTCGCGACTGCCCGTTGCGGAATCTGGTCCGTGGAATCCCAGTTTGCTTTGTATGCCATGCCTGTGATGGCAATTCCGTCTGCCTTGTCGCCACGGCTGTACCGCAACACGGTATTGAGTTTCCTGAAATTCTCGGGATTGTCCCATGGACCATCCTGACCCATGAGTTCGATGCCATAAAGCAGCGTGCCCCCGCCGACGTTCGGGGAACCTGCCAGCAGCGCGCGCTTGTAGTCATGCTCGCCAAGCGTTACGGAACCAATGGAATGCGGAAGCGAAGTCGCGTAATGAATGTCAGCCGCGCCTGCGGAACTGAAGTCACCGACCTCGGCGTAGTACGGTCCCTTGCGGTAATCGATGCCAGAAACGAGCTCCGGAATCAGAAAGTTCAGATCGGCATAACCCTGGCCGTGCGCATGTGTTGGCATATTGACCGGCATGCCGGCGGCAGTGATGGAAAAATCGGTGCCGTGATCAAGGTTGAAGCCGCGCAGGAAATATTGATTGGCCTTACCGTCTCCGCTGTGCTGCGTAACGATCAGGCCCGGAATATATTCCAGCACTTCGCCGGGACGCAGCGCGGGACGGGTCTCGATTCGCCGCGCCGTCACTGTGCCTTCACTCGCGGCATCGGAGGTCCCGACCCCGGTCTCGTAGGTGCCGACCACTTCCACTTCCGGGGCGGTGATGTCGCCTTCGGCGGCTACAAGCAGGCCTGGCAACGCCATGGCACCGAACGCAGCCGCCATGGCACACGCCGCCAATTGCCTGGTTGGATGACGCGTATCCCCCGAAGAACTCCAACAAGCCATTGTTATTATTTGTTTTAGGAAGTAAGCTGTATTTCGCTTTTTTCATAATATAGGGTCGCAAGCGGATTATGTAAAGCGTGGCAATTGGGGATTCTCCGGTCATCCTATTTTTTTCGGTAACATCTCACGCGGGGACGACAGGAGGAGTTTTTGGATGGATCGCTTCACGATTTCGCTTAACGAAGATCTTGCCAGGCAGTTTGATGAATTGATCGGACAGAAGGGTTACCAGAACCGGTCCGAAGCCGTCCGCGACATGCTGAGAGACCGACTCGAATCGGCGCGGCTCGACAAAAACGAATCGCCGTATTGCATCGCTTCGCTGTCGTACGTCTATAACCACCACGCGCGCGATCTGACCGAACGCCTCACGGACCTTCAGCATCAGCATCATCATCTCGTACTATCGTCGATGCATGTCCACCTCGACCACGACAACTGCATGGAAACGGTAATCCTGCGCGGGGCGACCGGCGAAGTCAGCAGATTCGCGAACGAGTTGATGGCGGTGCGCGAGGTGCGTCATGGGAAAGTTAATTTGGTCCCGGTTGAAATGGATGACCATTCTCACCGGCCGCATCAATATCACGTGCATACCCGGCCCAGAACCTGATTCGGCGTGCTGTAGCCCGCATACCATTACGGAAACAAAGCAGCTATTCCGTACATCCCGTTGTCCCAGGTACGCCACCCATCGCATCAAAAGGAATCCAATGGCATCGCAACCGCTTCTGTTCTCTCCGATCACGCTGCGCGGCATTACGCTTAAGAATCGCGTCGTCATATCCCCGATGTGCCAATACAGCGCGCATGAAGGTTTTGCCGATGACTGGCATCTCGTGCATCTGGGCAAGATGGCCACCGGCGGGGCCGGGTTGATCTTTACGGAAGCCGCCGCAGTGGTACCGGAAGGCCGCATTACCTACGGCGATCTGGGCATCTGGTCGGACGCGCACATTGCGCCGCTGAAACGCATAACGCAATTCATCAAGGCCAATGGCGCAGTACCGGCCATCCAGCTCGCTCATGCCGGCCGCAAGGCTTCCATGCAAAGGCCCTGGCATGGCAATGGTCCGATCAACGACACCGACCGCGCGCGCGGAGAGGAGGCCTGGAGCATTGTCGCGCCGAGCCCGATTGCAATGGATACCGGCTGGCTGGTGCCGCACGAACTGAGCATAGACGACATCCGCGGCGTGCAAGCGCGCTGGCGTGAAGCCGCCGAGCGATCGCTCTCGGCCGGTTTTGAAGTCCTGGAAATGCATTCGGCGCACGGTTATCTCAGCCATGAATTTCTGTCCCCGCTCTCGAACAAGCGGACCGACCGCTATGGCGGCGATCTGCATGGCCGCATGCGCTATACCTTGGAACTGGCAGAGGTATTGCGCGACGCCTGGCCGCTCGACAAACCACTGTTCGTACGCATCTCATCTGTCGATGGGATCGAGGGCGGATGGACGCTTGAGGACACAGTGACGCTGACAAAAGAATTGGGCGTGCGCGGCGTCGACGTGATCGATTGTTCGTCTGGCGGCCTGCTTGGATCGGCCACCGCCGCACGCATCAAGCGTAATCCTGGCTTCCAGGTGCCCTTCGCGGATCGAATTAGAAAAGAAGCCGGCATCAAGACCATGGCAGTGGGTCTGATCTTGGACGCAATGCAGGCGGAGCAAATACTGGAGGATGGCCAGGCCGATTTGATTGCCATCGGCCGCCAGTCGCTTTACAACCCGAATTGGGCGCTGCACGCGGAAGTAGCGCTGGGCGCTCAGGGAGAATATGCGTCCTGGCCGGTGCAGTACGGCTGGTGGCTGGACAAACGGCAGCACATCCTCACGGATGAGGCGAAACGAAAGATCGCGTAATGATGGGAATAGCATGGCGGTATGAGTGTCGTAAAATGATATAACCCACGACAGTCACGAGTAGTTGCGCAATTACGGCAGTCACGGCTTTCTCACGGAGTTTCGCCATGGCCATTGATGGAATGAATCACTTTACGGTGCTCACTAAAGATCTCGATGCGACGCGCGACTTTTATATCGGCATCCTGGGCCTTCAGGAAGGATATCGCCCGCCGCTCGGTTTTCCCGGCATGTGGCTCTATGCCGGCGCGCAGCCCATTCTGCATGTGGTGGCCGGACGTCCGCTGCCCGATCCTCCGGCGGGGGTGCTCGATCACATGGCCTTTTCCGCCTCGGATCTTGGCGCTGTCACTTCGAAACTGAAGGAGAAAGGCATCAAGTACGATTTGCGCAAACAGCCGGATTCCGGGGTCTGGCAATTGTTTTGTTTCGATCCAAGCGGCGCCAGGGTGGAGCTGGATTTTTCTGCGAAGGAAACCGCGCTCGCCTGACCGCAAAGATTGGCGCGCTATTGCAGGGGCCTGCCGGCGCTAGCGCACGCGAAGCGCCGGAATTTTTTCGAATTCGGCTTTCAGAAATTCCGTAAAAGCGCGCACCTTGGCCGATACGTGCCGCGCGGAAGGATAGACCGCGTTGATCTCGGCAGGAGCCGGGGAAAAGTCGCGCAGGATCTCCTGCACCCTGCCCGCTTTAAGATCCTCCTGGATCAGCCAGGTCGGGCTGATGGCAATGCCAAGGTCGGCCATCACTGCCTGCTTGATTGCTTCACCGTTATTGGCGCGCAAAGTGCCCGAAACCTTGACGCGAATTTCACCATCCTTCCCGTTGAAGATCCATTCGCTGCCGGTCGAAAGATACGCATACAGGATGCAATTATGGTTGACCAGGTCCTGGGGCGTCTTTGGCGTGCCCTTGCTCTTCAGATAGCCCGCGGTCGCTACCGTGCACCGCTCCGACGTTCCGATGCGCCGCGCCGAAAGGCCGGAGTCCATGAGGCGCCCGATGCGGATCGCGACATCGACGCCTTCCTCAACAAGGTCCACAAAGCGATCCGCGTAGGCAAGGTCGATCATCAGGCCGGGATGCATCGACTGGAACTTCAAAACCAGCGGACCCAGGTACATCTGGCCCAGGCCGATGGACGAATTGATCCGTAGTACCCCGCTGAGCTGGGTTTGCAGTACGCCAAGATTCGCCTCCGCCTCGGTCACCGTGTCGAGAATGCGCTTCGAACTTTCGAAGTAAGCGGAGCCGGCTTCGGTGAGCGATAGCTGGCGTGTGCTTCGATTCAGCAGCCTCGTTTTGAGTTGGCGTTCCAGCGCCGTGAGTTGCTTGCTGACGGTAGGCTGGGTCATGTTCATCTCGCGCGCCACCGCCGAGAAGCTCCCCGTCTCAACGATACGCACGAACAATCCCATTGCAGTGAGTCGATCCATCGTTCCCCGATCATGCCAAAGCGGCATGAATCATATGCGACTTGCCGGTCTATCCATTGCGCATGTTAAAGCCTACATTTGCTGCCATGCAACAATCCAGTTGCGGGCCGGAATCTGAAAGGGAACGTCATGAACATAATAAAGACACTAGTTGCGGGGCTATTGCTCCTGGCATCGACGGCGTTCGCCGAAGAATGGAGTTTTGTGGCACAACAAGGCAACGAGATCGTATTCGTCGACAGGACCAGCATTTTCGAGGTGGGCGATCTCAAAAAGGCACGCGTGCTGCGCAGCTTCAGTACCGTGCAAACCATCGGCGACACGGCTTTTCCGCACAAATCCGAAATTTTGTTATACGCAGTGCGCTGCGAAGACCGCAGTCTGGGGTTTGAGCAATGGACCATGACAGCCGGAGAAATCGGGACCGGGGCCACGGTATGGGCCGGACAGATCGAGCAGCCGGCACTGTACAAGGATCCGAGTGATCCGACAGTCCTCGGTATGATTGCGTCCGTATGCAACAGTTGATGTCGTAGTCGGGTCTGATTCAACTGGAGGTGCGCGTCGCGCACCTCCTTTTTCATTTGGGTGTGGTGCTCGCGGCCGGTTCACCCGGCTCCCTTGGCGCACGAACTGAATTGGCTGACTCGGGTGGCGTAGGGTTCGGTACCGTTTCTTGCCGCGGCGGCGCTATCGACTTGGATTGCTGGCCCCTGTAGTACTCGATCCAGTGATCGATGCTTCCTTCCGTGGCTTTCTGTGCGGCATCCTGCTGCGCCGACGCGGGACTCCCGAATGCAACGCCGGCAATCGTCGCGACGATCACAAATCCTTTTGAGTCATGCATGCCAGATACACCCTGTCTCCGAATGACTGGGCCGACAACAATTCGGTGTTATTTTCTTTCCACTTTGCCAGCCAGGCATAGGCTTCCTCGACCGTCCGGTTAACGAACTCCATTTCATTCTGCGTTTCATCCCCGTGCCATTTGATGTTGACCTCTTCACGCGGCTTGCCTTGCTCGAAGAAGTAATAGGCTGCCACTTTGAGTTGCGCGGTATAGGTACACAATTCCGTCTGATTCATGCGGCTGATCCGATCGGCGTGAACCGGTACGGATACCAGCAATGCGCATAGCCACAAGAAACTTTTGCTCATTGCAAACCTCTTAAAAGTGAGGGTGCCCGACGCTGCGGCGCAACGCGAAAATACGATAGCGGCCGCAGGGCAAGGGCTACAATTGGATTGCCCGGCGGTAGGAAAACTGGCTGCAGCATGTTTTATGACCGGCCGTCGGCTGAGTTAGCGATGGTGACCACGATGAATAGACGGATCATTCGCGCAATTGGTCTTTTCGCCCTGGGCAGTGCTTGCGCCGTTCCGGCGTTGGCCCACGATCTTACGCTGAAGGAGTGTAACGAAGGCGGTGAGTTCATCCGCAACGCTGCGCTCGCACGCGATAACGGCATGACGCGTGCCTTTTTCGTTGACAAGCTGGAAGAAGACCTGATGCTGATCCGCGCTTTTCCGCCGCAGCTGCGCTGGTTCGCGCAGGATGCCAGCGATGAAAAACTGCTCACCCAGGCGGTATTGCAAGTGTTCGATGCGCCGTTGAAGCCAGAGCAGCACGAAGCGGCATTCATCATGAACTGCACGGAAGCCGCAGCGTCCATCGAAGACGATCAGGTCGACAAATCGGGCGACAGCATTTGAGGTGTGACTCCGCGCGCTGACGTTTGCTGAAATAGCCAGGCCTTCCCTTGCACCAGGCCCAATGAATCCGCAGCGCGGGGCCCTACACCTGTAGATGCTGCAGGATGCCGTCCAGCATTTTCTTGGCATCACCGAACAACATGCGGGTGTTCTCCTTGTAGAAAAGCGGATTATCTACGCCGGCATAGCCTGTTGCCATGCTGCGCTTGAACACCACGACAGTTTTGGCTTTCCATACCTCCAGCACCGGCATGCCCGCGATGGGACTATTCGGATCTTCCAGTGCGCCGGGATTCACGATGTCATTGGCGCCGATCACCAGGACCACATCTGCGTGCGGCAAGTCGTCATTGATCTCGTCCATCTCAAGCACGATGTCGTAGGGCACTTTGGCTTCTGCGAGCAGCACATTCATGTGCCCCGGCAAGCGGCCTGCGACAGGATGAATGCCGAAGCGCACATTAATTTTCTTTGCGCGCAGGCGCCTGGTGATTTCGCTAACCACGCCCTGCGCCTGGGAGACGGCCATGCCGTATCCGGGCACGATGACCACCTCTTTCGCCTCGCTCAGCAGACCCGCTACTTCTTCCGCAGTCGTCGCGATCACTTCGCCTTGAGGTACTGCGGACGCGGATCCACTTGCGGTGCCGAAGCCGCCCATGATGACCGCAACGAAGTTACGGTTCATTGCACGGCACATGATGTAGGACAGAATCGCTCCGCTGGATCCGACCAGCGCGCCGGTAACGATCAGCAGGTCATTGGACAACATGAAACCGGTAGCCGCGGCAGCCCACCCGGAATAGCTGTTCAGCATCGACACGACTACCGGCATATCGGCGCCGCCGATCGCGGCCACCAGATGCACGCCCAGGAACAGCGCGATCGCGGTCATGATCAGCAAAGGAATGAGGCCTGCTTCCGTTCCCGGTGCAGTCAAGAATAAATATCCGGCCCACACGGACGCGATGATGGCCACCAGATTCAGCCAGTGACGTCCGGGCAACGTCAGCGGTTTGCCGGAAATGGTGCCCTGTAATTTTCCGAATGCGACGATGGACCCGGTAAACGTCACCGCACCGATGAACACGCCCAGAAAAATTTCAACCTCGTGAATGGTCTTGTCCGTACCTTCGAAATGCGCGCCCGGAT
>DATMZQ010000470.1:0-13004 GCA_035573615.1 Burkholderiales bacterium
CTCCCGATCCGATCATGTAAATACGCATGGCTCCTCCGGTCTTTTTTTATGTTCAATCGTTCTATACTGCGAGCTCCAAGCTTATCGCAATTCCGTCCGATGCCAACTTTGCCCGCGTTCCAGCGTATTAGAACCAACGGGGTGAACCTGCGCTGTGCGGTTGAAGGAAAGGGACCGCTGGTGCTCATGATTCATGGCTGGCCGGAGTCCTGGTATTCGTGGAGGCACCAGATCGGACCGGTAAGCGAGGCCGGTTATCGCGTAGTGGTGCCGGATGTTCGCGGCTATGGCGGCAGCGACGCGCCCGCCGCGATCGAGGCTTACGACATGGAAAACATGATCGCGGATGTCCTTGGACTCATCGATCATTTCTCGGAGCAGCAAGCCATTCTGTTTGGTCACGACTGGGGTGCGCCCATCGTCTGGAATACGACCGCATTGCATGCCGATCGCGTTCGCGCCGTCGCCGCTCTCTCGGTCCCTTATGCACCTCGCGGCAAGATTTCATCTATCGAGCTCTGGAAGCAGATTTACGCTGGACGATTTTTCTATCAGCTCTATTTCCAGCAGCCCGGCATCGCGGAGGCTGAATTCGAAGCCGACGTGCGAACCTCATTGCGCAAGATCTATTACGCCGGTTCCGGCGATTCGCCCAGAGGCATGTTCCGCGCCGACAAGCGGCCCGACGCGAATATGCTGGGCGACCTACCCCATCCCGCGACATTTCCGGACTGGCTCACTGAACAAGACCTCGACTACTACGCAGCGGAATTTAAAAAGAGTGGATTCCGTGGTCCACTGAACCGCTATCGCAACCAGCAGCGCGATTGGCAACGGCTGACGGCACTCAGTGGCGCACGCATCAGCCGGCCAGCCTGCTTTATCGCCGGCCGGCGCGATGGCGTGCTCAAATTTGTTCCGGATTTTGATATGGTGGAAAACATGAAGCGCTGGACGGATGATCTTCGCATCTGCGAAATCATGGAAGGCGCCGGACACTGGATACAACAGGAACGACCGGCCCAGGTCACGCAACTGTTGCTGTCGTTCCTTGCCGGGTTAAAAAAGGACTGAGCGATGAGGCCCTGCTTCGCAGGATACCGGGCGCTGCCCACAACTGGTACACCTTGCGCGATCCCCTTGGGGGCAGTCCTGTCTTTCAAGACTCGCTACAATGTCCACCTGCTAATCATTCGGTGGATTCCATGGCATCGAGCAAAACTGCAAGTGGGCTGGAGATAGAGGAACTGGTCATCGGCGAAGGTAACGTGGCAGCCTCCGGTCAAAACGTGACTGTGCATTACACAGGCTGGCTTACCAACGGCAGCAAATTCGATTCGAGCAAGGACCGCAACGATCCATTCAGATTCGGCCTCGGGCAGGGTCAGGTTATTCGCGGATGGGATGAGGGAGTACAGGGCATGAAGGTCGGCGGCAAACGCAAACTGACCATTCCGCCGGAGCTCGGCTACGGCGCGCGCGGAGCCGGTGGTGTGATCCCGCCAAATTCCACGTTGGTGTTCGAGGTGGAACTGCTCGGCGTCAAATAATCGCACGGCGTGCGCCTGCGACGGTTCCGGTTCAAGCGGCGGCAAGTCGGTCTCGCACGCTTTGCCGCACGAGATTTACGTTCTGGCGAAACGCGTAAAGATTGTCGGTGTAAGCGAGTGGCGTATTAATGCGATTGACTGCGCGTTCAATCTCGTTCAGCCGCGCAAGCAGTGCCCTCAATTGCTCCGGAGTGGATTGGTCATCCAGCTCGAGCTCCAATTCCTTGAGTTTCGCATACCATCGATAGATGCGCGAGCGCACGCGCCAGCGATAGATAGCAGGAACGATGCGGCCAAGCGGTATCAGCAATGCCAGCAGCGGCAACAAAGTCAGCCATAAGCGGTCAACCATCACAGCCGCCCAATAAGGCAAATAGCGCTGTAGAAACGGCGGTCCCGACTTGTAGTAGCGCTGCGCTTCGGCACTGAGCGGAAATTCGGAATTCATCGGCGCGGGAAACTCGCCTGCCTTTCGTAACAAGCCTGCGCTGCCATGGACTTCACTGGCGGCGCGCATCAGCAGATAAGCCAAAGCAGGATGCAAACTATCCACGGCAAGCAGGTTTGCGGTGGATGACAAAAGTGTCACGTCGTGCGCCGGCACATTATTCACGAAATCAAACACGCCTTGCGGCAAAGTCAGTTTCGTCAGAGACGGAAAACGGCGCGTATAGGCTTCAGCCCGCTTCAGGTCCAGCAGCCTGATCCCGGGTGCCAGGGCGAGCTGCTCCACGAGCGGTGATTCTGGCGGGCCAACGATGAAAACAGCGTCCAGCTTGCCCCGCAACAACATCTCGTTTGCCTGCTTGCCGTCATCGGGCAACAGCATCGTGGGCGGCATCACGGCAGCGTTTACCGCCAGCAACTGCAACGCCAGCGCGCGACTGCCGCTTGCTTCAGGACCGATGGCGAGTTTTTTGCCGCGCAATCCGCCGAAATCGTGCACTTCGGGTCCGCGGTAGAAAACCCATAACGGCTCATAATAAACACTCCCCAGCGACACAAGTTCGGGGGCATTTGCGGCGTACGCGGAGCCGCCCTGCAGAAATCCGACTTCGACCGCGGATTGATCATCCAGCAGCCGGCCGATGTTCTCCTGCGAGCCGGCCGAGGACCGCAGTTCGAGATGGACATCGTCGCGCGCCAGGATATCTCGATAGCGCAGGGCAAACATGTGATAACCGCTGTCTACGGGACCGGTCGAAAGCACGATTGAATCCGGAGGGGCCGGTTCCAGGAAACGCAACGCCACCACGAATACGCCCAGCACCAGCAGCGCTACAGGAATGACAGTCAGCCAGAGATCACGGCGGCTCAGGTCGCGGATTTTGGCCTCAAACATTTTTTGGTTACGCAACAGCGGGCGCAACGCCCATCGCGCTTGATAGAGAGCAAAATTGTGTGCGGGAGGGCACCAAGTCTACACGTCAAACAACAGAGCGTGCCGATGGTCGATATTCACGGGTCGGGAGACGCCAGCTAAGTGCCTGCAGTCCGCTGCAAAACTGCACGCACGGCACTCGGAAGCAACACCAAATACGCAAAGAGGATGCGGCGGGCAAGAAGCAGCTCGACCGCTCTGGAATGATACAAGCCCAAAACGCCGTGTTGCCCAGTCGGACCTTACGCTAACCGACCCCGCGCCGGTCGTTTTCTTCATCGATTTCTTCAACCAGGCCCTGGAAGCGTTCGATGACCCGCTCCACAATCCATTCAGGTTCCTGCGCCCAGAAGTTCACTACCGAGGAATCGTCGTCGGAGGCCGCGTCGGTGCCTGTCACAGTGACATCCTCTTCCTCCTGCAGGATATAGCTGAGCGCGGCCATGACTTGCGGATAATGAATGGACACCGCATCTCCGGCGGTGGCGCCCTCATCCATCTCGCCACGAATCAGGGTTGCGGCTTGTTCGAGTACCGGGCCGGCGCCCGCCGCCTTTAGCGCATCCGGTTCACTGGCGACCAGACGCTCAAGCAAGTCCAGGATGACCCGTTCCTGCGCAAAGATGGCCCCTGCCACGAATTCGGCATAGGTCAGGTCAATTGACGCCACCAGGTGGTCACATTCTCCAGCCAGCATTTCGCAAATCGGACAGCGCCCGCCAGCGACAACTTCTTCCTCTTCGTCCGCTTCATCGTCCTTGGCTGGATCGTCCAGGAAATCATCCTCAGGATTACGTGGAGTGGGCATAGTCTGTCTCCCTGTTAAGCGAGCCGAGCTGGGACCGGACAGAAGCCGGATCTCCCAGTGGCGCTGGCAACGGCGGCGTGTCTATCGGAGGCGGTTCGCGTACCGGCCTCGGATCGTCCGTGGTCGGCGGTCCGACGGGCGGATTGTCGTGCCGCGGATCTCCCGGCGGCAACTCGGGTCTCGGTCTGGGCATAATAGTCTGCAGACCAGCCGGTGGCGTTCAAGTTCGCGCGCACTAGCCGGATTGAGCGGCCGGAATTCTAAGTCTGGATTGACGGACCAGCTGGTCTTTTGCCTGCCTGGTGAGCTGCTTTATCTCGTATTCGCGTTTCGCTGCCACGGAACGCGACCGCGCCGGTTCCGTGTACACCAGTACCACGGGACGGCGACTTCGCGTGTAATGCGCACCCAGCATGCCGCTTGAATTATGTTCCGCAAGCCGCCGGGCCACGTCCTTGGCAATGCCGGTATACAGGCTCTGATCCGCACAGCGAACCATATAGACAAACCACATGGCGTAAGGGGGAGCGACTCAGGGTCCCGGGGCAACAGCCGGGAAACGCGCATAGCCGAAGCTCGAGAATTTCGCCGCCATCATGGTTCTGGCCGGCCTTTTGTCCTGGCTACTTCACTTTTTAGTTCCTCCACCGCGCGGCGCAGCGCGGCCACTTCGTCGCGTAGAACAGCCACTTCGCCCTGAAGCGCCGTTCGGCTTTCGTCGCCCGCTGCCTCGAGGGCGACAGCCGAACTTGCGTTCTGCGCATCCACGGGACCACCCAGTAAATGCGCCCAGCGATGCTCCCGTGAGCCCGGTTGTTTCGCAAGTTTGACCACCAATGGTCCATTCGGACGCGAAACCATCTCACTCAAATAAGCGTCAACGCTAGACAGATCTGCGAAGCGATAAAGCCGCTCGCATGCCGTACGCATCTCGCCTGTGGTCTGCGCTCCTCGCAGCATCAGAGTAACGAGCAACGCGGTGGTGCCCGAGTCGGTACCGAGCACTTGAGGAAGATTATGAGAATAGCGCACCACCCTGCGGGACGCGCCCCAGCTGTTAGTGACCAGCTTGCGTTCCTTCAGGCTATCCAGTGCCTCTTGTACCTCTGCCTCGCTGGCTTCCATGACCGGATCACGGCTGGTCTTTTGGTTACACCCTGCTACCAGCCCATTCAGGGACAGCGGGTAGTAGTCCGGCGTCGTCAACTGTTTTTCTGCCAGCACCCCCAGAACGCGGATTTCCAATGGAGTCAGCAACGGCACGTTCGAGTCAGTCATGTCGCGGAGCCTTGGGACGCGGAAGCAGAAATTTACACGAGAAAAGCAGCCAGCAGTGCCTTAGCCAGCCATGCCCGCATGAATCCTCATCCCGCGTGGGCGTTCCAATGAACACTGAAAACTGTGCCCCCCCGGGGAGTCCCGGAGTTTGCATCGATCGCCGGCTCTTCATCAAAATGGCAGCCGCGCTGGCCTGCACGCCGCTGCTTGATCGAGTCCATGCGAGCGGCCTTGTGCGCCCTGCCGCAGTCCCCGGCGGTTTTGCTGTAGTACAGCTTGGTCCGGCCCGCATGGCGCCGGTGGTGCATTTCAATGGCGACCGCGTATTCGTTTCCGGAACGCAAACCGGTTGGTTCGCCATTGTCGGCATTCCACTTGACGCGCAGCCGGGCCGCGCCGCTCCTCTCTTCATTGAAGATCCTGCCGGCAAATCGCGCGTCACTTATTTCACGATAGGCGTAAAGCATTACGAAACGGAATACCTCAGCATGAGATCCGATTATGTCGATCTCGAGCCAGAAAACCTTGCCCGCTGCGAAACCGAGCGATCGCACCTGCAACGCGTGCTGCGAACCTATTCGGACGCGTCGCCTTCCTCGTTGCTGCTGGTTCCCCCCTGCCAAGGAACACGCACCAGCACGTTTGGCCTAGTTCGCTTTTTCAATGGACAGTCAAGGGGCGCGCACAACGGCATGGATATCGCGGCGCCAGCCGGCAAGCCGGTATTCGCCGCGGCATCTGGCGAAGTCGTCGATGCCGGAGATTATTTCTTTTCTGGACGAACGGTCATCGTCAGTCACGGCCGCGGGTTCATTACCCTGTACGCTCACCTGAGCGAAGTCAAGGTCAGAGCCCGCAAGCGCGTTACCGCGGGTCAGAAGATCGGCAAAATCGGCATCACCGGGAGAGCCACCGGACCGCATTTGCACTTCGGCGTGTATCTGAATGCAGCTGCCGTGGACCCGGCCCTTTTCCTGCTCACCGACCCACGCACGCAACACCTGTATTCGCCGAGCAGGCGGGCGCCCAATTCTGGAGAACCGTTTGGCGCACCGTTGCGGGAAACGGTCATCAAACAACTCTAACCTGCCGAGCAAGTTTGGAAGCGGAGTGCGCGCCCGGCTTGCATCCCCGGTATGATCGCGCAATACAATCCTGACAAATTCGAATCCGTGCTTCGGCGCCATTTCCTGCAACTCGTTACGGCCGTCTCGTCGCTGTGGATATTCCACGCGCAAGCGGGTTCACTGCAGAAAGCCGCGGCGGTACCGGGAGGAGTGGCCGTTGTCAAAATCGGCTCCGCTCCGAAGCCACCGACGGCCCGGGTCAATGGCAACAGGGTGTTGGTCACTGGCAGTGAAACCGAATGGCTTGCAGTCGTGGGCATTGCGCTCGAAGCCCGGGCTGGCGACAAACTGGCACTCGCAGTGGAGTTTGCTGACGGCAAGACCGCGACTCTGCAAGTTGCGATTGGAACGAAGCAATATGCGACGCAGCGCCTGACGGTCAAGCCGGGTCAAGTGGAACTTTCTCCAGAGGACCTGGCGCGCTACGAAACCGAGCGCATGCATCTTGGAGAAATCCGCAAGACCTTTACCGAAGCCGCACCCGATTCGCTGGAGCTCATGCAGCCGTGCGAAGGGCCGCGTGCCAACACGTTCGGCCAGCGCCGGATCTTCAACGGCCAATCGCGCAATCCGCACAACGGAATGGACATTGCTGCGGCGGATGGCTCACCCGTGTTGGCTGCGGGTGAAGCGAAGGTTATCGACGTGGGGAATTATTTTTTCTCCGGAAACACCGTCATCCTGGACCACGGCAGCGGCCTACTTACGCTCTATGCGCACTTAAGTTCGGTAGAAGTCGCTCCGGGGGACCGGGTCGGCACGGGAGCGCGCATTGGGCGCGTCGGCGCCACTGGCCGTGTCACCGGCCCTCACCTGCATTTCAGCGTTTTTCTGAATTCGGTGGCCGTCGATCCGGGGATTTTTCTGGCAGACATGTAGCAGTTGCTGCTCGCGTTCGTGTCCGCAACTCACACGGTCACGCTATCGGGCGCCCGCACGCGTTTCGTTTCGGTTATGCGTCTGCGTCCCCAGCTGCCCTGCCCGGTAGGCTCAATGCCATTGGCCGCCAGCGTGCGGCGCAGGTCATCGAGTATGGCCTGACGGCGGCGCAATAGCGCCCCGGCGAAGCAACGCCAAAACACCCATCCCACGCGCTGCAGCGTGCGCTGGCGCCGCATATCCTCCACCCACTGTTGCGGTCCCTGGTATTTGTCCCCATCACACTCGACTGCCAGACGGGTGTCATCGCGGCCTTCCACCACCATATCGATCCGATATGCTCCGACGGTAACCTGGGGCGTCACGTGGTAACCCTCACCGTTGAGCCAGTCGAACAAGTCCCGCTCGACGCGCGATTCGCACAGCGTGCGAAGGTCGGTAACCCGGACCGGGTCTTCCGCGAATGGCCGGGCGAAATGGGCGATGAGTCCGCGGCGCAGCCGGTCCGATTCGGAAAGATGATCAAGCTCCACCGAGCGCACCAGAATCATGCGATCGCGCGCACGCGACGCGGCAACATTGAAGCGCTGTGCGGCCGTGTCGCGGGACAATGCAGCCCCGATGTCGTTCGGCGCGCACACCATCGACAGGTACATGATGTCGCGCTCGCGGCCCTGGAATTGGCGCGCATCACCGCACGTAACCGCGTGCCTGCGTAGCGTATCGGGGCTCAGCACTTCGGTCAGGCGCTGCCAGATTTGCAGAGCCTGTTCTTCGCCCAGCAGGGAAACAATGCCAATCGAGCGCGACTGCATTTTTGGATCAGCCACGAAGGCCCTGACGTCCTTGACGATGAATTCGATTTCCGCCCGGTTGATGGCGCCCTCGCGACGCGCGTCGCCGACGAGATAATCGAGCAGGGGCGGATCGAGCCGCTCGGAAGAGTTGGCAAGCCGCAAGGGATACAGTTCATGCTCATAGAATTCGCGCTTGGAATACTCGATGATCGGCGCGACACAACGAAAATGTTCCTTCAACATTACGCCGCTGTGCGCGAACACCACCTTGGCAAGGTCGTAAATGGAGCGCTCCGGTGACATCTGCGCGGCATACAAAGGAACCTGTTCCGCTAGATAGCGGGTCATCAAAGTATTAATGCGTTCTTCCTCGATGCCTACCGTCTGCGGAGCAACCTGCTTATCGTCTCCGACGACAAGAATTTTTCGCGCGCGCAGGAGGACCGGCAATGCAGAAAGATCGGATTGCGATGCTTCGTCAATGATTACGAGATCGAAGCAACCGAGTTGCGCCGGCAGCGATTCTGAAACGCGGTGATGCGGCATGATCCAGCAAGGCACCGCGTGCTGTGCCTGCGCCGACGCGGCCCGCGCATCTCGGCGATAGCGAAAGGCGCGTTTGCCGGTGCCTTTGCCGAGGTGCTGGATGGCGTTCAGATAGGCCTGCAATGCGGCACGCACGTCAGGAGTGGCATTTTCGGCAAGTTTCAGCCAGCTGCGCTTTACGACCAAGTCTTCATAAGCGCGCGCCAGATCGAGTTCCACTTCCACGCGCGCAGCGGAAAGCTTTTTCAGCTCGTCATGCGCATCGATCGCCTGCAAATGCGTCGCCAATCGTCGCAGGCGCCAGTCCCGCAGCATGGTGGCGGTAGACAGCTTGTCGTCGAAACCGGTACCCATCAGCCGCAGTTTCTGCGCGAGCTTTGGTGCGCCGGACGCCGCGATATTGGCCGTAACGACCGTCACCACGGCAAGCGGCGCGGCCAGCGATCGCAATCTGGAAAGTTCGGCGCCCAGCATATTCCACGCTTCCAGCAGCGCGGATTCATCGACAGCCGGATTGCCAAGGGTGCCGGCCAGAAATTCGCGCATGCGACTGATGATTTTTCCCTGCTTGCCTTCCAGCGCGCGATGCAGACCGTTCACCACAGTGGAGACCTGGCTCAGTTGGGATTTTGTCAGGTGGTACGCAAGCGCGAGCTCCACTTCGGACAGCACCGCGCTATTCTGATGGGCCGTAGCTGCGCGCGCCCACGCGGGGAACAGTTCCATTGCCATGCGCGACAACTGCGCTTCCTCGCGCGCCAGCAGCTTCAGTTTTTCATAGTGCACGAGTTGCGATTCTGCGGACAGTCTTCCCCTGGCGTCGGCCGAAAGAACGGTCTGGAATCCAATGTCCGTGGCTAGCGCATTCCATCGCGCAGTCAGGGCACGCCTTGTTTTCTGCAACTCGACATGTCCAAGGACGGCCTTCCAATCCGCCATGTCAGCAGGCCGCGAACCGTTGACGCGGACCATGTCGAGCAGTTTTTTCGCCTCGGGTCGACCCAACCCGATTAGACCGAACGGGCGCCTTCCTTCCGCAAGATTGATGACTGCCTGATGAAATTGCGCGTCCGTGTCCGCGGCCTCGGGCACGATTACCGGTCGAGCGAGCAGCTGGGCGCGCTGTGCGGCGGCGCGGTCCATGTCCGCAGCAAGTGCGTCCAGCAAATCGAACAACCGTTTCGGCTCCCCACTGCGCATACGCGCGATCGCTTCTTCGCTCCATGGCAGTCGCAATCCCGTCAGTTCGTCGCGCAAGGATTTAACGCGCGCGATCTGTTCGGCGAGTGCACGAGCCCCCAGCAGGGATTCGGTACCCGAGCCGGCCGGTACCGCAAGTTCGCTTGAGCGTGCCTCGCGCGTGACTTTTGCATAGCGTTGCAGATCATCATGCGCGCGTACCAATGCCAGAGCGTCCGGAAAATCCTCCGCTGCCGGCAACGCACTGCCGGCGTACTGGATATCCTCCCCCAGCTGACGGCGCGCTTCGCGCAGCCGCGCAATATCTTCCGCGGAAAACCGGGCAATGTACTGCGGCCCCACGCCCAGCCCGTCCGGAATCCATTCGTACTGTCCTGCGCCCTGCATGACTTCGCGGGCGGCATCCTGCGGGTCAATTGTTTCTCCGCCAAGATCGATGCGCGAAACATTGAGCTTGGCCCAGCGGCCCAAATCTGTATCGATGCGCTTCAGCTTGCCATGGAAGCCATCGATCATTTCCACCAGACCCTCCACCTGCCGTGCTGCGGTGACCGTATCGAGGCTTTGCACTTCTGCCGCTATTTTTCGGATCGAGCGCTCGAACTGGTCGACCCCATCCTGGTCGGCGGACAGCAGCGGAATCGCCAGTGGTCGAATTTCGTGAGGCAAGAGCTCACGTAACACCGCCAGCGCCGGGTCGCGCATGGAGGTCACCAGCACGCGGCGTCCGTTGGCAAGCCAATGGCAGATGATGTTCGCGATCGTGTGCGTCTTGCCCGTGCCGGGCGGACCTTGCACCACCACACCATCGGAAATCTCGAGCATCTGAACTATGCGCGCCTGCTCATCGTTGAACGGCTTGGGGAAGAACAGGTCTTGCGCATCGGTACTCTGCGCCGCCCCGGCGTGGTATGCGGCGGTTACTCCGCGATACGCGGGCAGCGCGGCAGGTGAGACCAGGCTCGACGGTTCTGTCACCAAAGCTGCAACGGCTTGCGGCAACGAGCTCTCATTGTCGAGCAATGAAAGCTGGTCGCGAAAACGCTCGAGGTCCTGTACGGCGGCAACGCTGCTGCGCGGTCGCGCGAACAATACCCAGCTACTGCTGATTTCGCACTGGTTTGGTTCACCGGTTTGCTGTGCCGCCGATTCGAATGTGCGACGGGCAAGGTCGAGCAACGGTTCGATGCTCGCAGGTGCGAAGGGCGACAAAGTATCCCGCGTCGTTATCAGGAACTGCTCGGCTTCTTTTTCCAGATTCGACCAGGCGGGAGTATCGGCGTGAAAAAAAACATCAATTTCCACCCTTGGCGCAATATCGCGGGGGCGTAACTCCGCTGCCTGCGTTTCAGGATTGAAACTCAGTTCCATCGTCTGCGTGATCAGCGGATAGCTGATTGCCGAGCCCGCTTTGCGGGCAGTACACAAAGCCATGCCCCAGACCAATTCCAGCTGGCCCTCCACCAGCGCGCCGGCCAGCTCCTGATGCAGCGTAAAAAGACCGACGTAGAGATTTGCAAGGCGCCGGCGCTGCGATTCCGCGTCCGCCCAGGGCCGCCATGAGGCCTCCAGATAACGTGCATACTGCGCCTCGACTTCGTTGCGAAATTCGTAATCCTGGAAGCTCACGCACACATGCGAATCCACGGCCGGGGAAGCGGCATCCGGCCCAGTGATATCACGATGAGTTCCTGCGGTAATCAGCGCCGCGCCGTCGATCTCCGTCGCGAGTTGCGGGGCCGCGCTCACCGTGGCACCAACATTCAGCCAGGGCGAAAGCCAAGGGCTTTCTGCCTGCGGCGGGACTTGCGGGCCCGGTGGATGAGGTACCCGCAGCCACGTCTCGTCGTCTGCATCCATGCGCCGACCTTCAAGCAGGCCGGGAATTTCGCGGGCTTGTGGCTCGTACAGCAGGAAACTATCGTGGCTGGTGACGTCGGACACCACGCGACCGCGCGTGCGCAACGAATGTTGTGCAAAGTCTACGAGCGCGACGAGGCGCCGTTGCTGAATGGTCACGGCCGTTGCTACGGTTCTTGTATTACGTTCTGTGTTTCTGCGTGTGGCGCTATCGTACTGCACTCAAGGCGCAATCGATAGCACCACGCGCAAAAGCAGCGTGCACGCGCTTGCGCGTTGAACGGCGCATCAAGAGACTATGCGGCGTGAAGGACTTAGCTGGCGCGCCGCAAGTGAATGCTTAAAAAACAGGACTGAGCGATCGCTCAGTCCTGTTTCTTGTATTGCTTTTATGCGGCCTTTTCCTGCTGTGCGAATAGTTGTTTCACTTCAATGCCCATCGCGCAGCGCACGGCGTCTTCGACGTTGTCCAACCATACGAACTCGAGCTTCTCGCGGGCGCTGGACGGAACATCTTCCAGATCTTTTTCGTTGCGCTTGGGCAGCATCACGGTCTTGATTCCGGCTCGCAGCGCGGCCAGCACTTTTTCCTTGACACCACCGATTGGCAACACGAGACCGCGCAGCGATATCTCGCCAGTCATGGCAACATCGGAACGCACCGGTTTGCCAGCGAGCAGGGAAATCAACGCCAGGAACATGGCTACGCCGGCACTCGGACCGTCTTTCGGCGTGGCGCCCGCCGGAACGTGCACATGCAGATCCGACTTGTCCAGCGACTCGCCCACGTACATCTTTGCCAGGGTGAGCGCCGCTTGGGCCGATTCCTTCATCACGTCGCCGAGCTGCCCGGTCAGGATCATCTTGCCGGAACCTGGCACGCGGGTCGCCTCGATGAACAGGATGTCACCACCGACCGGCGTCCACGCCAGCCCGGTTGCCACGCCCGGTGTGGAAGTGCGTTGCGCTACTTCGTTCTCGAATCTGGGGGCCCCCAGAATGGCATGCAAATCCGCCGCGTCCAAGGTCACGCTCTGCGCTTTTCCCTCGGCGATTTTCATGGCTGCGGAGCGCAGGACCGAGCCGATCTCCCGCTCGAGATTACGCACGCCGGCTTCGCGCGTGTAATCGTTGATAATGGCGCGGATGGCAGCATCCGTAAGCGTCACCTGTTCTGGCTTCAGCCCGTTTGCTTCGAGTTGACGCCTGACCAGATAACGCCGTGCGATCTCGAGTTTTTCCTCGGCCGTATAGCCCGGCAGCTGGATGATTTCCATACGATCGCGCAGCGGTCCCGGTATGGTGTCGAGCACATTGGCGGTAGCAATGAACATGATTTTCGACAAGTCGAAGTCCACACCCAGATAGTTGTCGCGGAACCTCGCGTTCTGCTCCGGATCGAGTACTTCCAGCAACGCGCTGGACGGATCGCCATGAAAGCCGCCTGCACCCAACTTGTCGATTTCGTCGAGCATCAGCACGCCGCTGCGCGATTCCGCGCGGCGCACTGCCTGGATGATGTTGCCCGGCAAGGCACCGATATACGTGCGCCGATGACCGCGAATCTCCGCTTCATCG
>DATMZQ010000471.1:0-7360 GCA_035573615.1 Burkholderiales bacterium
CCGGTACCAGCCAGCCAGCCGCCGATCTTGCCCTCGTAACGCTCGCGCAAAACAATCACGGGGCCGACGCAACCCTTGGGTAGCGATACTTTGCCTTCGACCTTCGCATCGCCAGTCTTGCTGAGCGCTACCGGCTCCAGCTGTGCCGCGACGCTCGCCCCGGACGGACCATGGCAAATCACCGCCGCCGCCACGGCATCGACTCCATCCGGCGAACCGTTGTACTGCCCGACCGAGGCGTCGTTCAGCACCAGGCCTTTGACCTCGACCTCAAGCTTGCCGGCTTTCAATTCGGCTTTGCCGGATTTCAGCTTCCAGATTTTTCCGCAGGAATTGACCCCGCCAATGGCCGTGCCATTGGACAAACAGGCTACCAGCGGCGCTTCGAACTCATGGTCATCGGCAAGAATGGGCTGCGTGAACCCCAGCACTATAAGGGCTGCCACGCAATGTGTGGCGGTAGAGAATTGCTTGGTCATGACTCAAATTTCCTTTCTTTTTTTGTTGACTGTTATTGAACAGCGGAAGTGCTCCCTGGATCTCCTGCGGGTGTGCGCGAGCCATGATCGTCCAGCATTCGCTCAAGCACCCAGCGTCATAGTATACGCACACGGGATTACACATCAGTTACGCCAGCAATCGCCGATGTGGTGTCGGCGCAATCGAGCCATCGCCACCGATCACGGTGCCGCCGTACTGTAAACTGTGATCGCATTTTTTCAGGAGCAGCTTCATGCCGGTCATGCCGTTTCATCTGGCCTTTCCCGTCACCAGTCTGGACAAGGCGCGAGCCTTCTATGGCGGGCTGCTGGGTTGCCCGGAAGGCCGCTCCTCCGCGGAGTGGGTCGACTTCGATTTTCATGGACACCAGATCGTCGCGCATCTTTCCCCCGAGGCGGGACATCGGGACAGCAATAGGGTTGATGGCGACAACGTGCCGGTGCGCCATTTCGGTCTGGTGCTGCCGATGGTGGCCTGGCAAAAGCTGGCCGACAAGCTCACTGCGGCGGGCGTCAAGTTCATCATCGAGCCTCACATCCGCTTCAAGGGCCAGCCCGGCGAGCAAGCGACCATGTTTTTCCTCGATCCCTGCGGCAATGCGATCGAGTTCAAGGCATTCGACAATCCTGCGATGCTGTTCGCCAAGTGAGCTGCGGGTGTGTGCCGTCCGCACCTAGACCGGAATCATGCCGCGATTTGCGAGGCCCAAGCCGTTAGCCGTGTGCAGCGAATGTCGTGCGATTACCGATTTGCATGAACAGGTGAATCATCGCTGCAGCCGGACCGTGAATGGCCGGCGTTGCGCGGGCATTTATCACAGCAATCTTTCCTTCGTGTGGGATAAATGTCAGCCTTGCAAGGCGACAGGTCGTATCGGAAGACAGGTCTGTGTCGAATGCAATGGCATGGGGTGGCATTTGCACGACTGAGTTGTTCACGATCGGCAAGCGAGCAACGTCTTTCAGTGCAACTTCGACAAACGTCCTTAATCCATACCGGCACATTCGCAGTGCACCGTCCGCGTGCATCAGCGAATGAAATTGTGCGGCGACGGTGCATGCGCACGAGCTGCCGTGTTAGCGCAGGTTCATACCCACCAAGGGCCCCGCCGGACGTGGCTCTCGCGAGTGTCTCTCGCGGGTGGCACTGGCCCGGCGCATGCGGAAGCGCCGCGCATGGTTTTTGCGGCGAGGACTGTGCAACGCCAACAGCGGGGAGGAAGAAATGAAAGCAGGCGTGACGAAAATCGGGGCGGCACTTAAAGAAGAACATAGCCGGCCGGGCAAGGAAACGCTGAAGCGCGAATTCCTGGACAGCCTGTTCTACATGCAGGGCAAGTTTCCTGCGCTCGCCACCCGGCGAGACTACTACATGGCACTGGCTTACCTGGTGCGTGACCAGTTGCTGCATCGCTGGGTCAGCACTGCAGAGGCTTACACACGGCAGCAATCTCGTACCGTCGCGTATCTCTCGGCAGAATTTCTGCTGGGTCCTCATCTGGGCAACAACCTGGTCAACTTGGGCATATACGCGCAGGTCGAGCAGGCTGTTGCAGAACTGGGACTCGACCTGGGTGAATTGCTGGAGCAGGAAGAAGAGCCTGGACTTGGCAATGGCGGCCTCGGCCGTTTGGCCGCTTGCTTTCTCGATTCCCTGGCGACGCTCGAAATTCCGGCAATGGCCTATGGCATCCGTTATGAGTTCGGGATCTTCGAACAGGAAATCGTCGACGGCAGCCAGGTAGAAAAAACCGACAAGTGGTTGCGGTTCGGCACGCCCTGGGATATCGCGCGTCCGGAATGGGCCGTGGAAGTTCGTCTCGGTGGGCGCACCGAGACGTATACGGATGTGCAGGGTCGGCCGCGATCGCGTTGGTTGCCGGCGCAGACTGTGATCGGCGTACCCTACGACACGCCGATCCTCGGCTATCACACCAACACGGCAAACACCTTGCGCTTGTGGCGCGCCGAAGCACCCGAGTCCTTCGATTTCGCAGTGTTCAATCGCGGGGACTATTACGGCGCAGTGGACCGCAAGATCGTCTCGGAGAACATCACCAAGGTGCTCTATCCGAACGATGAAGCGGTAAGGGGCAAGGAGCTGCGCCTTGAACAGCAGTTTTTCTTCGTTTCGTGCGCCTTGCAGGACATGCTGCGCATCATGCGCGGGCAAAAGATCCCGCTGCAGCGCTTCCACGAAAAGTTCGCCGTACAGCTAAATGACACCCATCCTGCGATTGCAGTGGCCGAGCTCATGCGCCTGCTGGTGGACGAGAACGCCATGGAATGGGACCAGGCCTGGGCGGTATCGTGCAACACATTTGCCTACACCAACCACACGCTTCTGCCAGAAGCGCTCGAGCGGTGGCCGCTGGGACTGTTCGGCAAAATGCTGCCGCGGCATCTGGAGATCATCTATGAAATCAACGCGCGTTTTCTGGACGAAGCCAGGATCCGCTTCCTCGGCGACGAGGCACGCATCGCTCGCATGTCGCTGATCGATGAAAGCGGTGAGCGTTACGTGCGCATGGCCCACCTTGCGTGCGTCGGCAGCCATGCCATCAACGGCGTCGCGGGCCTGCATTCGGAACTGCTGAAGCAGGATGTGCTGGCTGATTTCCATATGCTTTGGCCCGACAAGTTCAGCAACAAGACCAATGGCGTGACACCGCGCCGCTGGCTGGCCTTGTCCAACCCGAAGCTCGCGCAACTCATTACCGATGCGATTGGAGACAGCTGGGTCAAGGACCTCGCGCAACTGCGCCAGCTGGAGCGCCTTGCCGAAGACGGTCAGTTCCGCAGCAAATGGCGCGACGTCAAGCAGGACAACAAACGCCAGTTCGCCGCGTTGATGCACGGCAAGACCGGTGTGACGATCGATCCCGATTCGATGTTCGACGTGCAAGTCAAGCGCATCCATGAGTACAAACGCCAGCACCTGAATGTGCTGAACGTCATCGCGCATTATTTGCGGCTCAAGGCCGGACAGGCAGCCGATGAGCCGCCGCGCACTTACATCTTCGGCGGCAAGGCCGCACCCGGTTATTTCATGGCCAAACTGATCATCCGTTTCATCAATGCCGTGGGCGACGTGCTGAATCGGGATCCAGCCGCTCGCGAGCACATGCGCGTGGTGTTCCTGCCGAATTTCAACGTCAGCAGCGGGCAGCGCGTTTATCCGGCTGCCGATCTTTCCGAGCAAATCTCCACTGCCGGCAAGGAAGCGTCAGGAACAGGCAATATGAAGTTCCAGATGAACGGCGCGCTAACCATTGGCACGCTCGACGGCGCGAACATTGAAATCCGTGAAGAAGTCGGGCTAGAAAATTTTTTCCTGTTTGGCATGACGACCGAGGAAGTGGCGCAGCGATGGGTCACTGGCTACCGTCCTGCAGATTGTTATGAAGCCGACGCGGAGCTGCGCGAAGTGATCGACCTCGTGAGAGCAGGTTTTTTTTCGCGCGGCGATACGGAACTGTTTCGCCCGTTGCTCGATAATCTGCTGCTGCATGACCCTTATCTCGTGCTGGCGGATTTCAGGGCTTACGTGGACTGCCAACGCGAAGCCGGACGCGCCTACGCAGACCGGCAACAGTGGTCGCGCAGGTCAATCCTGAATACCGCGCGCAGCGGCAAGTTTTCCTCCGACCGCACTATTCGCGAATACAGCGACGAAATTTGGCGCGTAAAGTCAGTTGGGATCAAACTACTGTCCCGCGACGATGTGAAGGGCAAGTTTTTGCAGTAGCGCGTTGAAGATCCGACCCGCGATGGGTCGAGCGTCGTTCTGCGTTTGCTACTTGATTTGATCGGAAGCAGCGAGGGCGTCGCGCAATGCGGCCATGCCGAAGCCCGGGGCTTTTGCCGCATCCAGAATAACCTTCTCCCGCCGTGCCATCAGGTCAATTGCCGCCGGCATTTTTGCCAGTGCGTCGCGCGGGATGACGATTGCCCCATGCAGGTCCGCATGCACGATGTCGCCGTCCGTCACCGTCATGCCGAAAACCTCTACCGGGCCACCGAAGTCGACCACCTGCACCCAGGCATGGCTCGGTGACAGGCAGCCCGCGAGGCACCGGAATTCCGGATGCATCATGGCGAGATCGCGCATCGACCCGTTGGTGACTGCGCCGATACACCCCAGTCCCCAATGCACATGGGTGTTCACTTCGCCCCAGAAAGCGCCGATCCCAGGTTGTTCGTCGATGTCCTGAACAACCGCGATGGTCGGCCGTTCGCCCTGCGCCACATGCTCATAATAGGCAACCTGATTTTTACGCCGCTGTGCAGGATCGTAAGGCGTCGAACAACGAATCCTTGCTGTTTTTGCGTAGCCGACGATGGATGGCAATTTCGGTGACGCCGCGATCAGCGTCTGCCGCGTGAAGCCATTGATCGAACGCTTGCCCTGCGCGATTTCCACGGCATTGGCGATGGTCGGGGTGTCGAACTTCTGCAATTCCAGGAACAATTCGCGAGGGGTCATTGCCATTCTCTTCAGAGTTGGGGGGGTTGATACAACTGTGTACGGGACGGCAAGTTTATCGCCCGCGCCGACATCATGCTTGTGTATAGAATTCCGGCGCGCGACCGTTGTAAACTGCGGGGCAGTGTGGCGCTTCCAACAGCCCTGCTGTTATTCGTTTCGGCAGTCTGCTCAACGGGCGCTGCCGGACCGGATGGAGATGACACACCCATGCTGCTTCATCTGACGTTATCTCGATTGGCGCCCTCATTGTGATCATCAATTCGGCAATGGTATTGCTTGGCCGCTATTGATCCCTTCAGTAAGACTTGGGCAGGCCAAGAACCTTTTCGGCGATGAAGCACAGAATGAGCTGTGGACTGACGGGCGCCAGCCGCGGGATCATGGCTTCGCGCAGATAGCGTTCGATATGATATTCCCTGGCATACCCCATGCCCCCATGCGTGAGCAACGCTTGTTCACATGCGCGGTAGCAGGCCTCGGCCGCGAGGTATTTGGCGGCGTTCGATTCCGCACCACAGGCTTCTCCCTTATCGTATAGCGCGGCTGCCTTGCACATCATGAGATGCGCTGCTTCGAGTTCCATCCAGCAGCGCGCCAGTGGATGCTGGATCGCCTGGTTTTGACCGATTGGCCGATCGAACACAATGCGCTCTTTCGCATAAGCCACCCCGCGCCTGAGGGCCGCGCGCCCTAGCCCGATTGCTTCGGCGGCGATCAGGATGCGTTCCGGATTCAGCCCGTGCAGGATGTACTCGAAGCCGCTGCCTTCCGCGCCAATGCGATCGGATGCCGGAACGGGCAGATCCTCGATAAAGAGCAGATTCGAATCCACCGCCTTGCGGCCCATCTTGTCGATCTCGCGCGCCTCGACGAAGCTTCGGTCGAGGTCGGTATAGAACAACGACAGCCCATCGGTTGGTTTGGCGTCTCCCGACGATGTGCGCGCGAGGATCAGCATTTTGTCTGCAACCTGCGCGGTCGATATCCAGATTTTGCGCCCGCGCACAATATACTGATCGCCCTTGCGCTGGGCCGCGGTGGTAATGCTTGCGGTATTCAGGCCGGCGTCCGGTTCCGTCACCGCGAAACAGGCTTTCTGTTCGCCGCGGATCATCGGGGGCAACCAGCGACCTTTCTGTTCCGTCGTGCCGAATACGACCACCGGATTAAGGCCGAAGATATTCATATGCACGGCTGATGCGCCGGAAAAACCGGCACCCGATTCCGCGATCGCCTGCATCATCAACGCCGCCTCGGTGATTCCGAGGCCGGCGCCGCCATATTCAGATGGCATCGCAATGCCAAGCCATCCTCCTTGCGCCACTGCCCGATAAAAGTCTTCCGGGAAGCCGCCGTCGCGATCGCGCTCGAGCCAGTATTGCGCATCGAACTTTGCACAGACTTTGGCAATCCCCTCGGTAATCGCGAGCTGTTCCGGTGTCGGAGTAAAGTCCATAAGTCGCAAAAAGCCCTGGCGGCTACATCACGCTACTTTGGTTACGCCCTTGCGGACCAATTCGGCTATCTCGACTTCGCTGTAGCCGGCTTCCCGCAACACCTCGGCGGAATGCTCGCCCAGACACGGGGCAGGACGCGGGACTGCAGGCTGCGACTCGGACCAATTGGTCGGTGTGCGCATCGCGCGCAGTTCACCTTCGCTCGGATGATCCTCGATGGTGAAAAAGCCGCTTTTCAGGAGATGATGGTCCTGCACAACATCTTCGATCGAGTTCATGCGCGCGACCGGAATGTCGACGCTTTCCAGCAATGCCATCCATTCTGCAGTAGTGCGCGTTCTGAACAGTTGCGTTAAAAACGCATAGATATCGCGGATGTTTGCCGCGCGGCTGGCCTGCGTAGCGAAGCGCGAATCCTGCAGCAACTCCGGCCGGCCGATCACGCTTGCGAAACTTTTCCACTGTTTGTCGTTGTAGACCAGCACGCACAAGTAGCCATCGCTCGTGGGGTACGGTTTGCGCGCCAGCAGCCGCTGATAGCCGCCCGGCCCTTCCGCCGGATCCCAGGTAAATCCGGCAAGGTGGTCGCCCAGCACAAAATGCGCAACCGACTCGAACATCGGCACTTCGATGGATTCGCCACGGCCGGTGCGGCTGCGCTGGAAGAGTGCAGCGGTGACTGCGTATACGGCATGCAGGCCGGTGAGCCGGTCCGCGAGATTGACTGGCGCATAGTTTGGCGCGGCGCCAGTCTGGGCCACCAGCCAAGGCACGCCGGAAATGCCCTGGATCAAATCGTCATAGGCTGCTTTGGCAGCGTAGGGACCGTTCTGTGAATAGCCGTACGCTCCAACGTAGAGAATCTCAGGATTGAGCGCGCTCAATTCTTCGTACGAGAGGCCCAGCCGCGCCAT
>DATMZQ010000472.1:0-10827 GCA_035573615.1 Burkholderiales bacterium
CAGATGAGGCGCAGCGGGCTGGTTTTGCTGCTGGCCACGGTCGCATTGTTTCAGGGTTGCGCCGGTTCACCCACCGTATCGGAGCAGGCAACCGTACGAGCGGACAACCGGGTCGCATCAAGCGCCACCGGATATGCGAAGGAAATGCTCGGCAAACCGTATCGATACGCCGGGGACACCCCGGCAGGTTTTGATTGCAGTGGGCTGGTCAAATACAGTTATGGCCGAGCCGGAATTGCGATGCCGCGGGATACGCAGTCTCAGCGGGAAATATCAGTGCTGGTGTCCGTGCGCAATTTGCGTGCAGGCGATCTGTTGTTCTTCGACCAGGAAGGCAAAAAGACATCGCATGTCGGCATCTATATCGGCAATGGCCGCTTCATTCATGCGCCGTCTAGCGGCGGCAAAGTCCGCACCGACAGCCTGAATTCGGAGTTCTGGAAAAAACACTTCGTCGAAGCGCGCCGGATCTGACAAGAATTTCGCTGAAGGGATTTTCGATGACTCGCAAATCTTCTACGGGTGTTGCCGTTCTGATGGCGACCCTGTCTTTGCACGCCGGCGCGGCTGGGCCGGATCATGTCGACATTACGTGGATGTCGATCGCCAATATCCATTACCAGATAGGACCGGTCGGAATACTCACAGACGGCTACATCACCCGCATACCGGAAAAAGAATTTCACGGAGGCGGCGGTGGATACGCTTACACACGTCATCCCTGGAAGCCCGATGTCCCTGCTGTTGCACGCGTGCTGGATGCAATGGGCGGCCCCGACAGCGTCAAGCTGCTGCTGACGGGCCATAGCCACTGGGATCATTCCTTTGATACGGCGACCTGGTCCAGGCTGACGGGCGCGCCGATCATCGGCTCGCAGACCACCTGCTTTGAAGTCATGGCAGAGAATCTGCCTGCTGAACGATGCCGTGCAGTGTACGGACTGGAAAAGATTGAGATCGCGCCAGGTGTCACCATGCGCGTGGTGCGCTGGAACCACAGCGGTGATCCCGCGAAGAACTGGGAACAACATGACCCAGTCGAATTGGAGGCCATCCCCCGCCAGGATCCTGCAACTGGAGGCCTGAAAGCTGGCGTGGCGGAGGACTTTCCCAATGGCGGCGGCAATCGCGGATTTTTGTTTACTGTGGACGGTCCGCAGGGCCGCTACAGTTGGTTCTACCATAATTCGGCAAGCGCAGTGGACATCGACGTGCCGATCATCATCAAAGGAGTCGACTACGGGGCACCGATTGAAAATTTGAAGCGGGCGATGCGCGATGCCGGGCTGGATTCGGTCGATCTCTGGATTGGAACCGGTGGTCTGCCGGTTGCACAACTCGTGGTGCCGGTCCTCAAGCCCAAAGCCCATATTCCAATTCACTGGGACGGGTTGTGGGAATCATTCGAAGGCGGCATGCCGTGGGCGTTTTCCGATCCGCCGGATGAGGACTTCCTGGCAAAATCCGGCGTGAAATTGATCAAGCCCGGACAGTACATGGACAAGTGGCGCCTCGATGCAACCGGACTCCGGGCCGTCGCAAACAGCCAGGTCAAGCGCGCGCTTGGCTTTGCAGACGTGCAGCAACTTCGCGCACGTTAAAACGCGCAACTTCTTGTACAGTTTAGCGGCACCGAAACTCTTTTTATTTTTGCAAACTGTCGCGAATTTGCCGTAGCAGCAATACGTCTTCGGGCGTGGTTTCAGGTGTTGCCGGCGCCTGCCTCTTGAGCCTGTTCATCTGCTTGACCATCACAAAAATAATGAAGGCAAGAATAATGAAGTACAGCAGCACTGTGATGAAATTGCCGTAGGCGAATACTGCACCAGCTTTTTTTGCATCCGCCAAGGGCAAGCCCGACGGCTGGCCATTCAACCCAATATAGTAGTTGCTGAAGTCCAGACCGCCGGTGAGTTTTCCGATAAGCGGCATGATCAGGTCATTCACGACGGAATCCACTATCTTGCCGAACGCGGCGCCGATAATTATGCCGACAGCAAGATCCATGACATTGCCTTTCAAGGCAAATTCCTTGAACTCGCTTGCTATGCTCATTGCTGCTCCTCACAGGATAGAACGGGATTGCTCGGCCGCGGCACGATGCCTGGCGCGCAAATGCTACTCGAATAGTTGAGATCCTCCCAATGTCTTATGTATTCCCGCTCCAGCCAGCGCAACGACAACAAATCCGCGGATGTGCCTGCCGCTGGTCTGCCCAACTCCTTGTTTCTGGCGGCGCCTTTACCAACGATAAGACTCCTTGCCGTCGGTGTAGCACTGCGTGAACTTAGGCGCTGCTGCAATGGTCTGAGGTCGAGTAAACAGTTTTCATCGCGGGCAACTGCCCGCTTTGCATTTCAGGAGATCTCCTCAATGTTTTCCAAACTCAAAGCAAGAAAATGGCTGATTGCCGCACTGGTTCCGGCGGTTTTCGGCGTCTATTATGAATTTGCGCTGCCGGGCCACACCACAGTCCAGGCCGCTCAACCGGGCAGCGCTCGCGCGAGCACTTCATCAACGCAGGCGCGATTGCCTGACTTCACCAGAATTGTGGAAGAGAATGGTCCTTCCGTTGTCAATGTGAGCGTATCCCGCAGCCAACCATCCCTGGCGCAGGGCCAGCGACCTGGCGTTCCAGGGCTTGCTCCGGACGATCCCTTGCAGGAGTTCTTCCGCCGCTTCGGACAGCCGGGGCAGCCGGGACAGCCGGGTGAGCAAGGACAGCCCGCAGAGCCGGAAATACAGCGCGGCCTCGGCTCGGGGTTCATCATCAGTTCCGACGGCCTCATTCTGACCAATGCTCACGTAGTGGCCGATGCAACTGAAATAACCGTCAAGCTCACCGATCGGCGAGAATTCGAGGGCAAGGTACTCGGCGTAGACAAGCGCACGGACATTGCGGTTTTGAAGATTCAGGCCAAGAATTTGCCCGCGGTGAGGCTGGGCAAAGCCAGCGACCTGAAGGTCGGCGAGTGGGTTGCCGCCATCGGATCGCCATTCGGTTTTGATAACACCATCACCTCAGGCATTGTCAGCGCCAAAGCGCGTTCGCTGCCGGACGAAAACTATGTTCCGTTCATCCAGACGGACGTGGCGGTGAACCCGGGCAACTCCGGTGGTCCGCTGTTCAATATGGACGGCGAGGTAGTCGGCGTCAATTCGCAAATCTTTAGTCGTACCGGCGGTTTCATGGGATTGTCGTTCGCGATACCGATCGACGTTGCATTGCAGGTCAAGGATGACCTGGTGCAAAACGGCAAGGTCACGCGCGGGCGCATCGGCGTGCAGATACAGGACGTGAATCAGGCGCTCGCCAACTCCTTCGGACTGCCCAAGCCACAAGGCGCATTGATCAGCGGCGTTGAACCAGGCAGCCCGGCGGACAAGGCCGGCCTGAAATCGGGCGACGTAGTCCTGGGCGTCAATGGCAAGCAAGTAAACCAGCTCTCCGAACTCTCGGGGGCAATTGCGGCGACCAAGCCGGGCAGCAATGCTCGCCTTCAGATCTGGCGAGAAGGCAAAAGCCGAGACGTCGACGTGAAGGTTGCCGAACTCCTGGAGCAAAAAACTGCTGCCGCCAATGGCGCTAAAAATGCCCCTGGTGAAACTTCGGCAAAACTTGGTTTGACCTTGCGTGAACTGGCGCCGGAAGAGCGCGCGCAACTTAAGACCGAAGGCGGCTTGGTAGTGCAAAGTGCCACAGGCGCTGCGGCACGGGCCGGCATACAGCCTGGCGACGTCATCCTGGCGTTAAACGACACGCCGGTAAAATCGGTCGAGCAATTGAAAAGTCTGGTCCAAAAATCGGACAAGACCGTTGCCCTGTTGATACAGCGTGAAACTAATCGTATGTACGTACCCTTGCAGATCGGCTGAACGTAAGGGTTCCATTCCAGTTTCCAGCCCCAAAGGGCGTGCTGCGAGAGCGGCGCGCCCTTTTTTTTCTGGGCTTATTGGTTTATTCGGGCAATGCCTGCCCTGAAAACGGGGAAAAAGGCGATCGCTAAACGGGGGTGCTCAAAAAATAGGCGGGAAAAACCTGCACCAGGCGGTGTTATCTTTGAACCCCAAGGCTGGCGCGGCGCCTTGCGACAGCCTATGATTGATGGCTCAATTCCTGCCTATAAAACCTATAAGTTCCACTGTGGCAGTGCCGATTAACCAACGCAGCCGGCTTTTAAGGGGGGCCGACGTGCCAGACAATACAAGGGAGCAGGCAAGGGACAATTCCGACCTCAGTCCGGAATTGATCGAGTTCGTGCGCGCTCTGCAGGCTGCGCTAATCGACAAGCGGGTACGCCAGCAACTCCAGCCCATAGACAATGAGCGGCCTTCGAAACTGGAGTCCGCTTTTTCCGCGCAGCAGGCCAAGCAAGCAATCCGTCCGGAACTGGCAAGCCACCCCCAGCTGCTTGCCGCCGTAGTCGATTCCACCGACGTCGGCATCGTCAGCGAAACAACCAACGGCGTACTTCTCTCGTGGAACAAAGGGGCCGAACACACGTTCGGCTACAGCGCTGCCGAAATGGTAGGCAACAGCCGCGCCTGCCTGATCCCCGAATTCCTTAAGGCGGAGGACGCGAAGCTCACGCGCCAGGTGATAGACGGCAAGGCCGCACTGAACCGCGAGACGGTGTGGCAGCATAAAGACGGAAAATTCGTGGACGTTTCGGTGAGCTTTGCGCCGGTGGTGGAGCACGACGTCGTAACCCGGCTTTCCATGGTTGTCAGCGATATCACCGAGCGTAAGCGCATGGAGCGAGCGCTCATGGAAAGCGAGCGCAAGCAACGTAGCCGCGCAGCCGAACTGAAGATTGTGCTGGATGCCGTTCCGGCAGCGGTGTGCATCGCAAACGATGCTGAATGCAAGTCGATCACCGGCAATCGCATGGCTTACGACCTGCTGCGCCTGCCACAAGGCAGCAATCTTGCCAGCGAGCTCGCTGATAACGATAAATCCCCCTCATTCCGGATCTTTCGCAATGGCCGCGTGCTGGAAGCACACGAATTGCCAATACAGATGGCTACCTTCCGCGGTATCGAAGTGCGGGACTTCGAGCAGGACGTTGTGTTTGACGATGGCACCATCCGGCATTTAATCGGCAATGCCGCGCCGCTACGGGATGCCGCCGGAAAAGTGTATGGCGCCGTAGGCGCTTTCATCGACATTACGACGCGACGGAACATGGAAGAGCAGATACGCCGCATGGCGCACTTCGATTCCCTGACCAATCTGCCGAATCGTATTTTGCTGATGGACCGGCTGGAGCAGGCGCTCGCGATTTCGCAGCGCAACCATTCGAAGACTTCAGTCATTTTCATGGATCTTGACCACTTCAAAAAAATCAACGACAACCTTGGCCATCATGTGGGCGACATGCTGCTGCAGCAGGTGGCCGAGCGCATACGCGGCGCTTTGCGGGAAGTCGATACAGTTTCCCGTCTGGGAGGCGATGAATTTGTCATGGTGCTTCCGGAATTGCGCCATACCGAAGATGCCACCACGATTGCAGACAAGCTGTTGCGGGCATTGGACGAGGATTTTTTTATTACGGGCGAAAAAATACGCATCTCGCCGAGTCTCGGCATCAGCATCTATCCCGACAACGCGAGTGATGCCGGCACGCTGATCCGACTTGCGGACAAAGCGATGTATCACGCCAAGCAGGCCGGCAGGAATACCTATCGCTTCTATGACGAAGCAATGAAGTCCTGAGCTGGCGAATCTGGTTACGGATGCGCTAAGCGCGTAGAAAATCGAAATCACAACCCGCATCGGCCTGCAGGATGTGCTGCTGATACAAGCGCGCGTACCCTCTCGCGGGCAATGGCGAGGCGGTCAGCTTGCTGCGACGGTTGGCTATTTCGGCATCGCTGACCAATAAATCGAGTTTTCTGTGCTTAACCGACAGGCGAATGCGATCGCCGCTTTGCACCAAAGCCAACGGCCCGCCGGAAGCAGCGTCCGGCGTGATGTGCAGAATGACCGTGCCGAACGCAGTGCCACTCATGCGTGCATCGGATATTCTGACCATGTCCTTCAATCCTTTTTGCGCAAGCTTCCTGGGAATGGGCAAATAGCCCGCTTCGGGCATTCCGGACGCGCTGCGCGGGCCCGCATTCTTCAATATCAGAAAATCGTCCTTGGTGACGTCGAGCTCTGGCGTATCGATGCGTGCAGACAGATCTTCCAGGGACTCGAACACTACTGCTCTGCCTTCTTTCTCAAACAAGCCCTCATCGGCTGCAGCCCGCTTGAGAATGGCGCCGCCGGGCGCAAGACTTCCGAACAGCGCGACTAACCCGCCGACGGGACTGATCGGCTCAGAGCGCGCGCGAATCACCCCACGGTCGATGAAAGCTACCGGCCGCGCAAGCCGGTCGCCGAGTGTTTCGCCGCTTACGGTCTGGCAATCCAGGTGCAGCAAATCTTTCAGTTCGGCAAGCAGCGCACTCATTCCGCCGGCAGCATGGAAATCCTGCATGTAGTGACTGCCGGTAGGCTTGAGATCGATCAACACCGGCGTTTCATCGGACATGCGGTTAAGTCGCTCGAGCGACACCTTGACGCCGCGGCGCCCGGCAATTGCCGTCAAATGGATAATCGCGTTGGTCGATCCCCCGATGGCAAGCAGTACACGCAACGCATTCTCTACCGATCGTTCGGTCACGATCTCGGACGGCCGCGGACCCTTGGCTTCTATCATGCGCATGGCGCAAACGCCGGTGGCTTCCGCGGCGCGAATTCGGTCGGCATGCACGGCGGGAATCGCCGCGGTATCCGGCAGGCTCATTCCGAGCGCCTCTGCCACGCATGCCATTGTGCTGGCCGTTCCCATGACTGCACAGGTGCCTGCTGTAGTCGCAAGATTACCTTCGATTTCGTCAATGCTTGCATCGCTGACTTCACCGGCCCGATATTTGCCCCAAAAACGCCGGCAATCTGTGCACGCGCCCAGCCGCTCACCGCGGAAAGGCATCGCCATCATTGGACCGGTGACCAGCTGAATCGCCGGCACATCGGCTGAAATTGCGCCCATCAACTGCGCCGGGACGGTTTTGTCGCAGCCACCTATCAGCACGACCGCATCCATTGGTTGCGCGCGGACCATCTCCTCGACGTCGATCGCCATCAGATTACGAAACATCAGGCTGGTCGGACTCAAAAAAACTTCCCCGAGCGAGATCGTCGGAAAGTCGATTGGCAGTCCACCTGATTTAAGTACCCCGCGCTTCACCGCCTCTACCAGTTCGGGTACATAGCGATGGCAGTTGTTGAAGCCGCTGGCGGATTGCGCGATGCCGACGATGGGCCGGCCGAGCAAGTCTTTTGAGTAACCCATGGACCGGGCGAAAGAGCGTCTGAGATAGGCGGCAAAATCGGGATCGCCGTAATTGGTAAGGTTGCGGCGAATGCCGCGCTTTGCATTGTCGTCGGCCATGATGTTGTGTCGGCAAATGAGCCGCTATCATAGGTTCGCCGATCGTTCACGCCAACCGGAGATTTTATGAGAACGCTAGCAATCATCCTGTTGCTGGGCCTGCTTGGCCCGGCTTACGCGGAATCGCCTCACCCGGATTTCAGCCATTCACGCATCAGCCTGGACGCGCGGGCCAGCGAAGAAATCGCCAACGATGTGATGCGCGCCACGCTGTTTATCGAGATGGAGGATGCGGATGCCGGCAAACTGGCACAAAAAATCAATCGTGCGACCAACGATGCATTGAAATTAGCCAAGACATTCACCGGACTGCATGCAAAAACGGCCGGCTATTCGACTTACCCGGTCACCGAGAAAAACAAGATCGTGCGTTGGCGTTCTCGCTCGGAGATATCGATGCAAAGCGAGGATTTCCCGCGCATGACGGATGCAATCAGCCAGCTGCAAGCTTTGATGCAATTGGGCGCCGTCAGTTTCTCCGTTTCACCGGCTGCCCGCGCCAGCGTCGAGGAAACGCTCACGCAAGCGGCCATTACGCAGTTTCTGCACAAGGCAGAAACCGCCACCAGGGGTTTCGGGGGATCGAACTTCGTTGTGACCGAGGCGACCATTGCAACAGAAGGCGCCAACTTGCCTTCACCTCGACCGATGGCCGTGTTGAGGTCCGCGTCGGCAGCACAGGACAACGCGCCCGCCTTTGAAGCCGGCAGCAGTCAAATCACCGTGATCGTCAATGGTTCGATCGTGATTCCGCGCTGAAGTCCGGTCAGTGTCGCCAATGAATTTCAGCGGCCGTCTTTTCTCCGACAATCGCGAAATCCAGCGCCTGCGGCGTTTCTGACTGCGCTTGCGACATTGGGATGCGACCGCCCATGATTTCGGCGAATTGCTGTGGATAGAGGGGAGATTGGCCGGGTGCAGCATACCCATCCGGATACACCGGTTGCGTGGTTGCCGGATCGTACTTGTCCGTGGCCCCGAAGGTATGCAGAATCTCATGCGCAATGATGACGTTATTCTCTTCGGTCATGTGCGATGCGGCGAACACGCGTGCGATGCCGATCAAACCTTCCTTGAGACCAACGGAATGCTCCAGCCGCTGCGTGAAGGCGGGATCGAAGTACACGGCGAACACGCGCACATCGGGTTTCGGACCCGCAAAGCTATCGTTGCGCCATGCCCAGAACCGCAGTCGCAGGCTCCACAGCATGATTCCTGGCGTCGCATGGCCCGGCGGTGTGTCGGGCGGTATTGAATTGACAAGCGGTCCCAGTTTTACGCTCACAGGGCTCGCAAGCCCGACCTCATAGCGTTGCGCCTCGCGGCGTGCAAATTCGACGATCGGATAAAACGAACTGGCGGTGAGCCTCGCGATATACGCAGAAGTTGTTTCGCGTCCGTCGCCATTGATGGGATAGACCACTACATCCAGTGTCCGCTTCCACTCCGTGGTCAGGGTCCGCTTTTGCCAGGCACTAACCGCCACCGTTGCGAGCACGAACAGCAACACTGCGATCCGCAGCCCCTTTGCCATCGCGAAGTGTTCAGATGCGTTCTATGACCGTAGCCGTTGCCTGCCCGTGGCCGATGCACATGACCTGAAGGCCCAGCGTGCCACCAGTCGCCTCGAGACCGGCCAGCAGTTTGGCCATCAAGCCTGCACCAGTCGCGCCCAATGGATGCCCGTGCGCGATTGCGCCGCCCCACGGATTTACTTTGGCCATGTCGGGCTTCAATTCCTGTGCCCAGGAAAGCACCACGGTCGCGAACGCCTCATTGATTTCAATCCAGTCGAGGTCCTGAATCGTCAGCCCGGCTTTGCTCAACGCCAGGCGCGTGGCCGGAATGACGCCGGTGAGTTGCAGCGTCGGATCTGAACCAACCGCCACCCGCGAGCGAAAACGCGCTTTTGGCCGCAAGCCATCCGCTCGCGCCGCGCGTGCGCTCGCGACGAGCACGGCGGATGCGCCATCCGATATCTGGCTCGAATTGGCAGCCGTAACCACGCCTTTGCCTTCAGGACGGAAGGCAGGCTTCAGCGAGTTCATTTTTGCTTCGTCAATCTGCGCGCGCACGCCTTCGTCCCGGTCCATGGCAATTGGCTTGCCTTCCGGCGATACCCCATTTACCGGAATCAGTTCATGGTTCAGTCCGGATTTTTGCGCGAGCGCGGCGCGACGATGGCTTTCCTTGGCAAATTCGTCGACCGCCTGCCGCGACAATTTCCATTTGTCGGCCACACGTTCGGCGCTTTCTCCCTGATGGATCAGTTCGTGGCGGTTGAACAGTTCGGGATTGAGCGCCTCAAAACCGCTGACCGGACCACCCAATCCGATGTCCAGAAACATCGGCACGCGGCTCATGCTTTCCACGCCGCACCCGATGACGTAATCCATGTCACCCGCGGCGATCGTCTGTGCAGCGAAATGCACCGCCTGCTGGCTCGAACCGCACATGCGATTCAGCGACACGCCGGGCACCTCCACCGGCAATTTCGACAGCAATACGGCCAGCCGCGCCGGGTTTGCACCTTGTTCCCCGGCCAGTGTCACGGTGCCGTCCACCACGTCCTCGACCTTACGTGGATCGACGCGCGCGCGCTCGATCAGGCTGTCCAGCGTGTGCGCCAGCAATGCGTCCGGCCGGTATTCCCGCAAAGCACCCCCGCGCCGCCCAAACGGGGTGCGCACGGCTTCAATAATCACTGCCTCGCTCATAAAAACTCCCGTGCCAATGTGTGAAAGCTGGATACCATTCCTCGTCACGAGCAGACTATATCTTGAACCGATAGGCCATGCGCAACGCACGTTTTGACATCCGCGGGGTTTATTAGAGTGGGAAAGCAGCAATCGACGTCAATCCTATTCCAGCGGTTCAGTGGAAAATAAGGCCAGCATATTAGCTGGCCTTATTCAGACTAGTCGAGATAACGCGATTGCCCGCACTACGCGACTTTTCTAAGCTTGAATCCGCGCCGCTCGCCGAAACGTCTGTCCGGAAACGCCAGCCGTATGTGCTGCGCTCGCCGGTCCATCACACGCAATTCCGTTTCGGCGGTATCTTCCGAACTCTCCGATGGAGAGTAGGCCTGATAACCGGTCAATAGCGCATTGTGCAGGAGCTGAATGCTACGCTTGGCTGCGAGCATCACCTTGGTCTGCATGCGCTCTGTGGTCGCGTAACGTTTCACGATTTCCATTGCGATTTTGGGGTGATCGTCATCGTAATGCGCGTGCTCGCGGAACCATTTGTAGGTCTTGGGCCCCATATCAACGCCGGGTTGACCTCGATAGGCTTCGAAGCCTGCCGTAACTTTGCGGGCGATATCTCCCGCCACGCCTTCGATCGCGAAGCTGGTTGCCGCCACCGCCTCCGCAAGCGAGCC
>DATMZQ010000473.1:0-2596 GCA_035573615.1 Burkholderiales bacterium
CGTGCAGGGATCCGGCACCGCCCTGCGAATGACCGCGGCCAATTTCATTAGTGAATTCCGCAACAGCCTTCCATTACAGGAAGAACTCTACCGCTTTACCTTTGCCAAGTTGTCACAGGCAAGGCAAACAGCCGCGTGCAACTGTTTCCACGCGGTGGATGCCAGACTGGCGCGCTGGCTACTAATGACCTCGGACCGGATGCGCTCAGACCAGTTTCTCCTCACCCAGGCCTTTCTCGCAGACATGCTCGGTGTTCGTCGTGCAGCGGTGTCTGCCGCTTCGAGCGACTTGCAGCGACGACATCTGATCAGTTACAGCCGCGGAACTATCGGAATTATCGACCGCAAAGGCGTCAAGGCTCTTTCGTGCGAATGCTACGAGACCATGAAATCCATGCACCGCTCCATTCCGCTGTAGTTAGTTCCCTGGTTATCAGGCCGACGTGCATCCTTTTGTGTGTAAAAAAGTTTTGACTGTTTACGGTTTTGCGCTCATGCCGGCGTGGGCCACTTGCCCCGCATTCCACGACGATGAGGCGTTATGGCGCGATACGTTGCGAAAGCACAAGTAGCCAGCAAAACAGCAGGATTTGGATTCGATGAGTGGGAAGTCGCGAAACGCTACGCCCATTCACTGCCGAAAGGTACTCTAGTGCAGATTACAGATACCGAGGCGCAAGGTAGCCAAGCGTTGACATATCTCATTACGGCAGGGATCGAGGAAGCGCAACTACTGCGGCAAGCGACGTAACTTGCTCCAAGCTCTGTAGCCTTCAATGCAAGGCCCCGTCGAGCAGTCCAGGCTCTAGATCCGACAGCCGCATTTTTATCCAGGTCCGAAGCTCTGGTATATCAATACCGTCTCACCACCACACGAATGAGTTGCAGTAGCTCTGCGTCGGCAGGCAAAACAAAATAGCAATAACTGTCCCTCGAACACTTACGATCGACCCGCCAATTCGCGGGCTCGAGGCCGCCCGGCATATATACCAACTCGTACATATGCCTCAAAAAACATATGCCTGAAACAAGCGACACCTATAGTTTCGCTATAACTTGCCATTAAGCACGGTAGCGCACATACGCGTCTGCAAGTACAGCAGACTATAAGGTCTTCGTGAAGGGAGATGTCAATGCTTTACCAATTCTTAAGCGAGCACGAAACTGATTTAAGCGAGCGATGCCGCGTCAAGGCGGCAAAGCGGCCTATGCCCGCGGAAACCAAAGAAGCTCTTTTCAACGGCGTTCCGGTTTTCATTCGACAACTCATCTACACGCTCGAAACGGAGGAAAAGGCCGGACGTCCTGTCGATCGCCGGCTTTCTTCCGGCCTGGCGGATGGTGGAAGGCGTAAGGCGTCGGAAATGAGCAAGAGTGCCACGATTCATGGCCGCGAACTGCTGGATCACGGCTTCACTGTTGACCAGGTGGTGCATGCCTACGGAGATGTCTGCCAGTCCGTAACCGATCTGGCGTGCGAGTTGGCTGTGCCATTCGAGATCAATGAGTTTCGTACGCTCAATCGCTGTCTGGATGACGCTATCGCTGATGCTGTCACGGAATTCTCGTATCAGCGTGAAGTGCTTATGACAGGCAAGCAAAACGACTCGTTCAATATGCGATTGGGTTCATTCGCTCATGAACTGCGTAATCTCATCCAGACCGCCACGCTGAGCTTTGCGGCAATCAAAGCCGGCACGGTTGGGTTGTCAGGATCTACGGGCGCAATGATGGATCGCACATTGGTTGCAATGCGCGACATGGTCGATGGCTCGGTTGCCGAAGTTCGCATGGACGCTGGCATGGCCATGCATAGCCAGAGGTTCGCTGTGGCGGACTTGATCCTTGAAGTCAAAATATCGGCGAGTCTGGAAGCGGAACTCCACCACTGCTTGTTCTCTGTCAGCTCGGTCGACCCGGAGCTGGCCATTGAAGCCGACCGCCATCTGCTCTCGGCAGCGATCGGGAATCTTTTGCAAAACGCATTCAAGTTTACGCACCCGGGGACCGAAGTCACCCTGACTGCCTACGGAGCCGGTGATCGCATTCTGATCGATGTCGCAGACCATTGCGGTGGGTTGCCCTGGAGCGATGCGGAAAAGGTGTTTGCGCCTTTTTCCCAGGGCGGTAAAGACAAGCGAGGCTTGGGCCTGGGACTGTCAATTGCCCGGCGCAGTGTTGAGGCAAATCATGGCAGTCTGCGCGTGCACGACCGTCCCGGGCAGGGCTGTGTTTTTACCATCGATTTGCCACGACACGCGATGCAGGAACCTTCAAGGGATGCGCGTAAGCAATGATTCTTGCGGCATATTGGAATGTTGGCTTAGACATTTCCTCATGCGCAGTGGAAACTATTGGCGCTGAGCAACCGGGTCAAAACGGCGGCCAGGCATTCGTGTTCCCCGCATCATTCCATGTCAGTGTAAAAGCCCAATCCTCGTCACTGAAAACGTCTTGCTTGCTGTACTCCATCGGAGCCACGTCCGATAAAGCCCCAACTCGCTTGAAACCTTGTGCTCTCAGATCGTCTTCCAACAGCTTCATCTTGGCAACGGAACCGGCAGTGACTCGAATCATAGTTGGTTACCCAATTAGC